>NZ_CP012069.2:3000000-3213585 GCF_001189515.2 Olsenella sp. oral taxon 807 | reverse complement strand
GTTGCCACAGAGGTACGAGGGGAAGAAGCCCCGGTCGTCCGTAAGGATTGTGGCGTCCGCCGCGCTCAGCTGCCCGTCGGTGGTGAAGACCACCATCACGTCCATCTGCCCCTCGGCGAGCGCCTGATACTTGAGGCCGATGTCCAGGTCTATCGTGTTCGCGAAGCTCATGCCGTACGCGTCGCAGAACGCCCGGTAGCCATCGGCGCGCTCAAAGAAGTCGTACTCGGCGCCAAAGCTCAGCTGGCTCGAGACGCGCGCGAGGTCGCTGTAGCTGCGCAGACCGTACCTGTCGGCCACCTCCCTGCGCACCACGATGCCAAAGGTGTCGTTGAACCCGTACATGCCCACCCAGCTCATGTGCAGGTCATTCTTGTAGGTGTCCGTAAGCTCGCCAAAGCGCCCCTCGTCGTAGGGGTCGCTGCGGTGCAGCACCTGCGCCCACGCCGTGCCGGTGTACTCCGGGTAGATGTCATAGTTGCCCGACTCCATGGCAGGCGCTATGTTGGACGTGCCGCCGCCCACTCCCGTGGTGAGGTCCACGTTGAGGTCGGTGTCCTGCTCGATAAGCTCCTTGAGCATGTTGCCCATGATGTACTGCTCGGTCATGGGCTTGGTGGCGACGCGGATGGTGGCGCGCGTGGGGGCGCAGGAGCGTGCAAGACCGATTGCCACAAGCGCGGCGACGATGGCGGCTACGACGATGAGCGCACGCCGGTTGGCGCAACGTGCCTTCGCACTGCGCATCTGCGCGCGACGCTCCACGACGCCAAGCACGAAGTCCACGACCAGGGCAAGGATGGCCACCAACAGCGAACCGTCCATGGTCATGGCCATGTTATTGGTCGTGATGCCGCGATAGATAGCCACACCAAGCCCCCCGGCCCCAATGAACGAGGCGATGCCGGTGAGCGCTATGGTCATCGTGGCCATCGAGCGGATCCCGCTCATGATGACAGGCATCGCGAGCGGGATGCGAATCTTGCGCATGATCTGGCCCTCGGTGGAACCCATACCGCGCGCCGCCTCGATGATGCCGGGTTCGATGTTGGTGAGACCCGTGTAGGTGCTGCGAACCATGGGCAAAAGCGCATAGATGATGAGCGCGATCACCGCCGTGACGTTGCCCACGCCCGAGAAGGGGATGAGCAGGCCCAGCATAGAGATGGACGGTATGGTGTAGAGGAAGTTCACCACCGCGAGCGTGGGCTTCGCGGCCTTGGTCGCCTGGCTGATGAGCAGGCCGGCAAGTCCGCCCACCACAATGGCCACCGCGATGGCGATGGCCGAGAGGGTCAGATGCTCGCCCGCAAGGCCAGCGAACCAGCCCGAGCGCTCCACCAGCAGATTCCACATGTTCTGGGGCATGGTTCTCCTTTGGTCTGCGCCCGCTAACGGCGATCGATGGCTCCGACGGGGCAGTTCTCATAGCAGAGCCCGCAGTGCAGGCAGGACTCCTGATTGATCCAGTACGGCTCGCCCTCGTCGATGCACTGCTGCGGGCAGCCCTCCTTGCACGTGCCGCAGCCGACGCAATCGTCAGCTATGAGGAATCCCCGCAGGCCCAGCGGAGCGCCGCCAAGAGAGAAGCTCCTTCGAAAGATGGGTTCGCTGGCGAGGTCGAAGACCTCGAGGGTGCCTCTGTCGATCATGAAGGCCTCGAGGATATAGCGCGCCTCGCCCGGGTAGACCGACTCCATGGAGGGGTTGTCGGCAAAGATCAGATCGATGGCCGCGCGCTGCCCCTCATCAGGCAGGCGTCGTGCCACGCCCACAAGACGCACCGACTGCCAGTCCTTGGAGAGGCCAACCACCGCCACGTGCGGGTTATGCCTGAGCTGAGCATAGAAATCCTTGCCGCGTGCCGTGCAGAACGTTACGCACCCCTCACCCACGCCCATCACGTCGATGACGCGTGCCTGCGGGTGCCCCTGCGCGTCGACCGTCGAGAAGGTCACATCGCGTATCTCGCGCAGCAGCTCCAGGCAGTCTTGCGCAGTCATGTCCCTCGTCTTCATTGCTCCTCCGATTCCTCCCTTCAAACCCCTCCGATCCCTCTCTTCAAACATTATCGACAAGTGAGGGCCTGCGTGAAAGTAGGCACCTTTCGGTAACCGTCTATCCCACACATCATGGCATCCTAAGGTTCGACGCGCCAACTGTACGTCACCGCAGACGAGGAAGCCGGGACAAAACCACCATCACTCATCGACCTGATCCCTCGCGTATTCGCACAGGGTACGTACATCCAGGTATCGCGGCAGAGTACCCTTACCCCGCCTTCCCGGCGCTTCCTTAGCCCGCTGGACACAGACCCGAACCGTCGCCTGCCTTGAGGGCCTGCGCCCGGCTGCGGAGACCCATGAGCGCCGCCACGGAGCGGGGACGCGCGCCAACCACGACGTCGCGGGCGGCGGCCCACACGCGGCGGGCGTCAGGCTGGCCGGCCAAGGGCGTCCACGAGGCCTACAGGGCCGACGTCCGCAACCCCATCCGCCTCGAGCGAGTCGCGATGGTGAGCGACCTTCACCCCTTGAGTCAAGCGCCACCCGTGGCAATTCACCGCATGAACATGAAGTACATTCGATCGTATTTGAACTGGCGCGTACACCTCTTCCGGGTCAAACAGGCCAACGAACGCTAGCCCGAGATTGCAAGGGTGACTCGCCACCTGCTGATGATCGATGCGCATTTTTTCAGCTCAACGTGATAAACCCATCACCCGGCTTCTCGACTGTTAGATCGGCTTAAAAAGAGGCTTCGTGAGCTCGTGTGGGTGAGTGATTGCGTCACCGCCCTGGCGACGTGGGTGTCAGGTCCGAGCGCCCTTGCGTCACGGGGCCATGGGGTCGTTGATGTCGTGGGACCCGTGGCCCCGCCCGGTCGCGAGAGCGGCCGTGGGGGTGCAAGCGCGAGCGGTCGTGGGGTGCAAAAGAGTGTACACAGATTGGCGAAAATGACCTCTCGGCGCCGTTTTGGGCCATTTGTGTACACTATTGCGCCGTTGTGGGCAGGCGCGGAGACGCAGGAGTGTACACAGATCGGCGAAAATGGCCTCTCGGCGCCGTTTTGGGCCATTTGTGTACACTGTTGCGGCGCGAGTTGCGTCGGGTGGCACGAGCGCCCCAACCGCCATGGCGTGCCGGCAGCGCCCCTCGGTGGCCCGCCTCTCCCCTGGCCGGGAAAACAGGCTCTGCGCGAGTGACGCCGCCGCCAGGCTGGCGTTTTCACCGGGGCGTCAACCCACACAAACCCCCGAAGAGCCTGATGTCCCCGGCACTTCCTTAGCCCACAACTGGCAGCCTGATGGCGTCCGGGCACCGGATCCCGGAGGCCCCGTGTACCTCGCCCACCCTCCTCGCGGACTCGGTGGTGACGAGCCGCCCGCGTTGGCGCAGAACATGAGTCCGCTCAATCTCAGGAGGGAACCAGGCGGGAACGCGTCGCCGAACGAAACAGCGAGCGCCGTGCCTGCGGCGCAGGCGTTGTGCCCCCTCGACAGCACTGCCCACCTGTGGTATAAAGGAGGTGGCTACTGCCGCACAGGCGGAGGGCTACCAAGTGCCGGGGACGTTTTCCCCGGCTTTTTTCACTCTGGGAGTTGTGTTTGAGAGAGCTCAGCATCTTCATCGACGAGTCGGGAAGCGACGGCCTCGACGGATCGTACTACCTGCTCGCCCTTGTCCTACACGAGCAGGGCGACTCCCTCGAGAGGGCAATAGCGCAGTACGAGCAGTCCCTACGCGACAAAGGGTTGCCAAACGCTCCGCTGCACACGACCCCACTGCTCTACCATAAGAAAGGTTACGAGGGCATGGACGAGGAGACGAGAAAGCGCCTCCTCTCGTCATTCAGGGTCTTCTTCAGGCATCTTCCCATCAGGCATGCTTGTCTGGCCCTCGACACGAAGGAGTTCACCTCACCGGATGACGTCATGGTCGGCATGCGCCGCTCCCTCGTGGACTTCATGTTCGACCATCTCGAATATCTGCAAGGGTTCGATGACATCAAGGTCTACTACGATGATGGCCAGAACTCCATAGCTCGCGCGATACACGGAGCGGTCGAATACGTCCTTTCGAAAAACGCAGTGATCCTCAAGAAGGCGCCACCGGCTGACTACCGGCTCGGGCAGGCAGCAGACTACATCTGCACGGTGGAGCTTGCCGCCCTCCGATACCGAGACAAGCGCACAACTGCGACCGGCGAGAAGTTCTTTGGCAGCTGGTCGCGGTTCAGGAGGGGCGTCCTCAAGGAGGTGCGGGCAAAGAGGATGTGACGACCTTGGTGCAAGTGCGCCGCATGACTCGTGCCGACAGGAGACCCAACCCGAGAGGAGCCGTCCCCCCAAGCCCCTGGGCCGCGAAAGCTCGAGCAAAAACATGCAAGCGAATGGAGATATCGATGAGACTGTTCCTGACATCCTACCTGGCGGGCACAAAGGGCCTCGCCGAAAGGTTCCTCTCAAAGGCAAGGCCGAGAGAGATCGTGTTCGTCCCCACCGCCGCCAACGTGGAGGAGTACCGAGGTTACGTCGACGAGGGGATGGCGGCACTTCGGGAGATGGGCTACGGTCTGAGGGTCCTCGACGTGGCTGCGGTCCCGAGCGACGAGGCCGCGCGGGCCATCGAGGGCTGCGACTGCCTGTGCGTGTCCGGCGGCAACACCTTCTTCCTCCTGCAGGAGCTGAGGAGGAGCGGGCTCGTAGAGCTCATCGCACAGAGGGCCCGGCAGGGCATGCCCTACATCGGGGAGTCTGCGGGTGCGATAATCGCCTGTCCGGACATCGAGTATAACCAGGTCATGGATGACAGGGCGGCTGCCCCCGGGCTCGACGACTGCGCCGGCATGGGGCTGGTCGACTGGTATGTGCTTCCCCACAACGGAGAGTTCCCCTTCGCCGAGGCAACCGCCGAGACAACCAGGACCTACAAAGACGAGCTTGACCTAGTACCACTGAACAACTCCCAGGCGGCCATAGTCGATGACAACGGCTACTCCGTGGTAACGGAGGGCGCACGCGAGGCGGGGGACGAGGAAGCCTAAAAGGTCCTTTTGCCGGGCGACATGATGAGAGCGCACACTTTGGTGAGGCCCTCCGAGTATGCCGGGGAGACGCGGGTCGTCGCACGTAGATGGGCGGTGGCCCTACTCCCCGTATCGCGAGAGGATCGACGCGCGCTCCTCAGCGAGATACTCCTTCATGAGCGGAATTGAGAACGTCACGTATCCGGGCGCCGTCTGCTCTATCACCTGGCGGGATATCAGCTGCCGACGGTAGGGGCTCAGGTAGCCGGTCGTTCTCTTGAGCATGCTGGCGATCTTTGATGTGGAGACGACATCGCGGGTCTCGCTCATCGCAAGGATGAAGTCGATTGCCGTCTTGGGCAAGCCGGTGATGGTGGCCTCAAGCACGGCGGACTTGAACTCGTCTCGTGCCGCAGCGACGCCCCTCGTGGCGTCGTCAACTGAAATCACGATGACGCCATCATCCCTCCGTCCCCTGAGCCACGCGGTGCGCCATACGTGGTAGCCGACGAGCTGGATGAGATAGGCATAGCCCTGCGTGGCGTCCGTAGCCAGCGCGAGGGCCTCCTCCTCGATCTTGAATCCGGAGTTCGCAATCGTATCACGCAGGGAGTCGCGCACCTCGTCGAGGGGAATGGCATCGAGTTCCTCGGGCTTGGCACGGCGCAAAAAGGTGACCGACTTGCCGTTAAGGATGTCGAGCACGCCCGTCGCGATACCCGCGAAGACGAGCGCTATGTTCTGGTTCTCGCGAATCATGAACTGCACGGCTGTCGCTATCTCGCGGATGTCGTCTCTTGAGGCATCCTGGACCTCGTCTATCGTGACAAGGAGGCCCTTGCCGCGTTTCGTCATGCCACGCGTCGCGCACTCGAGGATAGACTCAAAGTCATCAAGACTGGCAGGCCCACGCCTTGCCTCGATCGACGCAAGGGGAGACTGCGCCTTGAACGCGATCTCGCTGAAGAGAGACCTCCTCATAAGCCTGCGACTCAGGGAGGCCAGAAGGTCGCCGCTTCCCGAGACATTGACCACAAGCCAGCCCTCGTCTTCCGCAATCGAGGCAAGCTCGGAAAGCAGCACCGTCTTGCCGGAGCCGCGCGGCCCAGTGATGCGCATCAGACGCCCCGGAGCCCCCTCGCCGTTGGCAAGACCCTCCAGAAAATCGTCCGTGACCTTCTCGCGACCCACCAACGCAGGGGGCATCTTGCCGGCCGTCGGCTTAAACGGGTTCTGATACTGCACGACACATCACCTCACCATCCCCCAGTCTGAAGGCAGTATGTCCCTCAGGCCGTAAGCATAAGGTACATAAGACGCATAAATGGCATAAAGTACATAAGACCCATAAGACGCGTCGAGCGTGTGGCCCGGCGCGCCTATACACCCTGACGTACGGCTGGGGATCGAACCTGGCCTTTTACCGACTGGCGAGCTCCTGCACGCCGGCACCCACAAGCGTGGCAGCCATCTCTGCCGCCTTCTCCACGGGCATATAGTACGCGAGCAATACGGCGAAATGCGCTTTTCCGTGACGTCGCCCGCTCAGAATGCGCCTTTTGGTCACGTCGAGGTGGCGTCGCCGGCGCAGAGTGCGGTTTTCCGTAAGGTGGCGGGCGCAGACTGCGCTTTTACGTGAGCCGGCGGGTGCAGAGTGCGGTTTTCCGTGAGCCGGCGGGTGCAGAGTGCGGTTTTCCGTGAGCCGGCGGGTGCAGAGTGCTGTTTTCCGTGAGGCGACGCCGCGTTTGCCCAGGTGAGGAAAGGCGCGCTCTACGGAAAAGCGCATTCTGCAGACGGCATGTCACGGAAAAGCGCACTCTGCGCAACCGCTCGCATGCAGAATGCGCCTTTTGGTGAGGCCAACACGCAAAATGCGCTTTTCCGTGACGTCGCCCATCCAGAATGCGCCTTTCCGTGAGAGTGACACCCCCAGAGTGCGTCTTTACGTGAGTCGCCGGTTGCGTCGTGGGGCACTTGTGTACACTGTTACGCCGTTGCGGACAGCCGTGGGGATGCAGAAGTGTACACAGATCGGCGAAAATGGGCTCTCGACGCCGGTTTGGGGCACTTGTGTACACTGTTGCGACGCGATTCGCCGAGGCAGCGACCCACACTAACCCCCGAAGAGCCTCATTCAGGGGTGATTTTTCTTGTGATGGCTCACGTTTCTCACCGTTATCGAGAGGAGGACCTCCTGCTCGGGTATCCTCGAGTCCCAAGCCCGATGCCATGAAGTCCAGAAGATTGAGGTGCCGCACGCCGTCGCGGCGCTGCAAGAGCGAATCCAGGGTAAAGAGAAAGCGGAGGTAGGCATCACGGGTGCACGAGAAAGGCCGGTATTCCCGCTCCCCCACGCTCCGCTCGGCAATACTGAACGCGACTTGCATATAGGCATGGTCGTTTGCCTTGCGCGTGATGAAGTCACACTCCAGCTTACCGATCTTGCCCACGCCCACCTGGTAGCCACGCGCCTGGAGGTCGGCGTAGAGCACGTTCTCGAGCGTGGAGCCATAGTTGACGCGATTGCTCCCTCCATGCCACCTCCCCGCCCGGCGGCGTCTGGGGCCTTGCGCCGCCAGGTCCGTCAGGACGGACCCAGCGGGTCCCCGTGGCCGGGGGTCGCCACCGTGAGGAGCTCGAACAGCCTTCCCGGGCTGCGCGTCCTCTCCCACCAGAGGAGGAGCAAGGCGTCGTAGAGCAGGTCCTCCCTGCTGGAGCAGGGTCCCCAGGGGTGGCCCGACGCCAGGTCCGACAGGGCGGGGAGCACGGCGGCGCACAGCCTGTCAACCTGCCCTGCGCCCAGACCCCACAGCGCGGCCCCGTCGGGGACGATGCCCGGCAGGGAGGGGTCGACCCCCTCGGCACACCGCCTGATGACGCCGAGCTCCCAGCCGTCGGGAAACCCGAGGCCCCGCAGGCGGTCAAGGGGCAGGAAGGGAGACAGGCGCGGCACCGCGCGCAGGCCGAGCGACTCGGCGCGCCCGGCGACGGCCGTGAGGTCCGAGCCCGAGGCGAGAAACATGTGCGCACCCCCTCCCCAGCGCAGGGGGAGGGGGGCGACGACGAAGCGGGCGTCGCCCCCGAAGGTGACGACGAGGTGATCACCCTCGAGCGTGCCCCCGCCCCAGCGCAGCATGGCGCGCACGGCGTCCCCTACCCGCTCGAGCGACACGGCGGACCCCCGGGCGGGCAGGGGAAACGACGGCAGGGGCAGGCGGGCACCCTCGTCCGGGAGCCGGGGGACGTCCGTCGCGACGAGGGGACCGGAGAGCGACGAGCGCACGGCGCCCTCCAGGGCCGAGACGAAGGCGTCCTCGACGGCGGGAAGCCCCTCCCGCCCGAAGGCCCCGCCGCCTCCCGGGCTCCCCTCCGCGCCAGCGGACGGGTCGTCTTCCGACACGCACCACGAGCACCACGACCCCTCCCGGGCGTCGCGCGTGCCGCCGCCCGGGCCCGCCCCGCGGACGACCAGCCCGACCTCGTGCCAGTAGCTGGCCGGGTCGCTCGCCACCCTCTGGGCCGGGCTCGGCTCGTTGCCCGTGCGCGTCACGACATCGGGGTACTCGCGGGACCAGAACGCGAACGAGACCATGCCCACGTCGTACTCGTCCCCCTCAAGAGGGGCAGTCGCCACGAGGAAGCTGAGGCTGTTCTCGACCACGCCGTCCCTGACGTACTCGGGCACCTCCTCCGGCCGCTCGCAGCCCACGTAGAGCTCCTCGCCCAGGGGGGATGAGAAGAGGCGGTCGCGCCAGGCGTCGTCGCAGCTCACCTCGATCGCCACCTCGTCTATCCACTCCTCGTACGCCTCCCTCGTCGCCATGGGCACCCCCATCACCGCAGATAGTCGGACCAGGGCGGGCGTCCACCCAAGCATCTGTGACCCCCTCACGAGCGGTGGTCGCCCCACGGCATGCGTCGGGTCAGGCCCGCAGGGTCTTCCAAAAGCCAGGCAGGTCCGCCGTGCGCGCGCCCGCCTGCCTACGCGCCGCCCGCGCGCCCCCAGGCCCACAGGGCGTCGCCCAGCTCCCGGCGCCGCCGCACGTCCCGGGCGACCCTCTCGGGGTCGGTGTACTCCTCGGGGTCCTCGGGCTCGCGGATCCTCCAGCCCATCCTCAGCTCGGCGCCGATGGAGTTGAGGAAGGCGACGTTGCGCGCGGTGACGCCCACGAAGGGGTGGTAGAACTCCTCCATCTCGACGTCGATCACGACCGCGACCTTGGCCACGTGCCCCGACAGGAGGGCGCGCAGCCTCGCGGCCCCCTCGCCGACGGCGTCCTGTAGCCTGTCGATGTGCGAGGGGGGCCACATGCACCTCTCCCTCGCTATGGTGTGCTGCCACATGTCGCGGGCGAGGCCCGCCCGCGCGACCGCGGCGGGCAGCTCTCCCGCGCGGCAGGTGGACGTTGGCTCGAGGCCCAGGGCAGCGCTTATCGCCTCGAAGTCCAGCCTCCCGCCGGTGACGCAGAGCGTCGTCTCCACCCGCGGCCTCACGTCAGGCCCCCTCGCCGACCGGCGGCAGGTCATCGGCCTCGTCGGGGTAGTAGGGGTAGGGGTCTATCCCGAACTCGGCGCCCAGCGTGCCCAGGAACGCCAGGTCGCCCCTCGTGAGGGTCAGGTCCGGCTCGTCGCCGATCACCGCGTGCACGGAGAGCTCCACGCCGACGTTGGCGTCGCGCCCCTCCAGGGCGGGGGCGAGCCGCCCCGCCCCGTCCCCGAGCGCGCGCCGCAGCGTCCCGAGCCGCTCGGAGACGGACGCGCACTCCGCCCGCGGGATGGTGTACTCCCAGTCGTCGTACGTCTCCCCGAGGCGAGTGTACGTCGGCTCGACCCCCAGCGCCTCGGTTATCGCGTCCAGGTCCAGGCCCTCCCCCGTGATGAGAACCCTGACGTTGGCTCTCGGCCTCATGCCACCAGCCCCCCTACACGTCGCATAGCCGCGTCGGTACGTGGGCACTGCCGCCCCCGGTTGAGTCCGGCATCGTCTTCCTGGTGTCGAACTCCTTGGCGCGGCTGTCCCCCACCCCATGATGCCATGGTAGCTTATAGCCTCACCTATCAACGCCGGTCTCTTGAGGATCCTTGAGAACGTCTACCTTAAGCT
Source organism: Olsenella sp. oral taxon 807 (assembly GCF_001189515.2). Taxonomy (NCBI): domain Bacteria; kingdom Bacillati; phylum Actinomycetota; class Coriobacteriia; order Coriobacteriales; family Atopobiaceae; genus Olsenella; species Olsenella sp. oral taxon 807. The sequence continues at coordinate 3,203,453 of NZ_CP012069.2, read as the reverse complement.
TCCCAACGCTTCTTATCAGTGTCTGGCATCGCTCCCCAGAGGATGCCATTCCGCCACCGAGACGCAACGAAACCGCACTCGGTGCCACACGCCCTGTCGAGAAGGTAGTTCTGCATCATCGCCTGTGCAGAAATTCTGGCGTCCTTGACCTTGGTGTCAACACACACCTTGAGTAGGCTGCACGGCGTTACTCGTCCTCACGGCAACGCTTCCAAATAGGGTCTCCGTCGTCATCTTTTGGAACCATCGCCGGACTGTCTGGAGACTCCCATATTATCTGGCCCTTCGGGGGTTCGTGTGGGTTGACACCTCGGCGAAGATGCCAACCTGGCAGCGACGCCACTCGCGCAGAACCTGTCTTCCCGACCAAGCGAGAGGGGCTAGCCGCCGGCACGCCATGGCGGCTGAGGCGCTCGTGCCACTCGACGCAGCTCGCGTCGCGATTCGTATCGCGACGCGCGTCGCAACAGTGTACACAAACGCCCCAAAACGGCGCCGAGAGGCCATTTTGGCCGATCTGTGTACACTCCTGCGTCCCCACGGTCGCTCGCACGATCCTCGCGAGGCGCAACAGTGTACACAAATGCCCCAATCCGGTGCGGAGAGGCCCGATCCTCCCATTTGTGTACACTATTGCGATCCCAAGGCCACCCACAACCCAAGGCCACGGCCCAACAGTGTACACAAATGCCCCGAAACGGCACCGAGAGGCCATTTCCACCGATTTGTGTACACTCCTGCGTCGTCGCCCTGGCGGTGAGGCCCACGTCGCCCTGGCGGTGAGGCCCACGTCGCCGGGGCGGTGACGCAACCACCCACCTACACGAACTTACGAAGCCTCTATTATCTTAGCCACATTACGTGTATAGTAGTCAATATGCTCTTACATGGCTAAGATACTTTAGCAGTTGACGAGGATACCACGGTGTTGCAGTTCGAATACGGGAAGGTTCTCCAGAGGCTCATGATGCCAGGGGTCGTGTCCGCAATTGGTGATGTGAGAGAGCATCGGGGCAGGCAGGAGCTCTATAAGTCGCTGCAGCCCGCCGTGCTCGACAGGCTCTGCGAGGTTGCGAAGATCCAGGGTACGGGCGCATCCAATCGCATCGAGAACATATCGACCTCCGAGGTCCGCCTGCGCGAGTTGATGGAGCGAAAGGTCAAGCCTGCGAACCGCGATGAGCGCGAGATTGCCGGATACCGTTACGTGCTGGACACGATTCACGAGAGCCATGATAGCATTCCCATCACGCCGGGCGTCATCCTACAGCTCCACCGCGACCTCTACCGCTTCCAAGATGTCTCGTTTGCGGGACGTTGGAAGGACTCGGACAACACTATCGCCGAGCGCACGGAGGATGGCAGCATGGTGGCGAGGTTCGTCCCAACGAGCGCGGCGGCGACGCCTTCTGCCGTCGAGCGCATCTGTGATGAGTATGCACGCTGGAGCAAGGGCGCCACCTATGACCCGCTGCTCGTGTCGCTCATCTTCGTCTTCGACTTCGTGAGCATCCATCCCTTCGCCGACGGCAACGGACGCATGAGCCGCCTGCTCATGCTGCTCCTGTCCTACCGCAGCGGGTACGATGTGGGCAAGTACGTCTCCATTGAGGCCGAAATCGAACGTACGAAGACGACCTACTACGAGGCCCTCGCCGCGAGCTCGCCCAGATGGGCTCAGGGAGAAAGCGACTACGCGCCATTCGTCACCTACCTGCTGGGAGTTATGACCGCATGCTACCGCGACCTCGACGAGCGCGTTTCCCTGCTGTCTTCCAGCGCCAAGGGCGAGGATGTCCTGCGCGCGTACTTCGCCGGCCTTACGGGGACAGTGACCAAACGCCAGATCATGGACGACAATCCAACACTCAGCCGCCGCACGGTCGAGCGGGTTCTGCAAAGGCTGCAGGCTGAGGGTGCCGTAAAGAAGGTCGGCGCGGCGCGGGCGACGGCATATCAGCGCATCGATCAAGGCGAGGTATCGTGAGTTCCCGGCCGTTTCGCACCGCTTTTGCATAACACCAGGCAGACGAGGAGCCGTGATCGACCCTACGGTCTGCCTACCAGTCGAGGCAACAGCCCATTGGGCGATCCCCTTGAGCTTGCATCCGACGCGATTGCTAGCATCGTATGCGGCGTTGCCTGGAGAAGGAGGAACAATGGACGACGCGAAGAAGGCGGTCGCGATGTGGTCGATGGGCTTTGGCGACAGGAACGAGGCCCTGTCTGGGAGCGCGGTAAAGCCCGCCCGCCCACGGCAGAGAGCGTTGAGGTCCGACTGGAAGACTCGTCGGATGTCCAGGGCGCATGCTAAGATCGATCTGGACATCCCTCTCACGACTGAGGAGTTCGAGCTGCTGGCACTCGGCCACATCCCACAGACCATGGAGGACCACTGGTTCTCGTACTTCGACGGAGAGTCGCTGAACCTCCACCGCAGCTGGACCGGGGTCTGCGTCTATCGTGTACATGTGGCGCGAAGGGCCGAGGGCTATGTGCTGACCAGCGTGACCGTCAACCGTGACGCGAGCCAGTACTCGCAGACAAGCGACGAGCGCGACCTCATCATGGTCTCGATACTGATCGAAGAGGCACTTGGGAGGGACGTTTCGGGCCTCTGGGAGGAGTACTTCTCCGTCGGCCCAGACGAAGGCGCGTCTCGTCCGGCGGCCTCCAGCGAAGACGGGCCGACGCTGATCGGCTTCTGGAGAGAGAAGGACGCCCTGGGGTTCTGCAGCAACTGGCACCCGAGCGGCCTTGTGTTCTGCGGGCGAGAGTTTTGCACGACCGAGCACTGGATGATGTGGCAGAAGGCTCGCGTAATGGGGGACACAGGCTCAGCGGACGCCATACTCGAGACGCCCACCCCGCGCAGGGCGAAGGAGCTTGGTGCCCGAGTCAAGCCCTACGATGATGCCCTGTGGCGCGATGTGCGCGAACAGCTCGTCTACGTAGGGGTGCGCGAGAAGTTCATGCAGAACCCAAAGCTCGCCGAACGTCTGCTCACGACGGGCGTCGCAGTCCTTGCGGAGGCGTCTCCGTACGATCGCAGCTGGGGCGTCGGCCTGGCAGAACACGACAAGCGCTTTCGAGACATCTCGCGCTGGCGCGGCTCCAACCTGCTCGGGAGGGTGTGCATGCGCGTGCGGTCGGACCTCGGGCTCGCCGCGCACGCCGGCGTGGATGTCGAGAAGCTCTCCGGATGCGGGAACGACATGGTCTTCTCGCTTTGCGATGGCAGGGTCGGGAGTATGTCGCTCTTGGAGCTCTCCCGCATTCCCGCAGCTCGTGCGGCCGTGCTCTGCTACGTTCGCATCGCGCAGCACCAGGCAAGCGACACGTACCCTACGCTGGACGATTTCCTCCTGCGGTTTGGGCGTGAAACCGTGGCGAAAATCGACGAGAGGTGTCGCTCTGGCAGGGACGGAGACGTCGGCACGGGCGGAGGGATCGGGGTTGTCGGATGGTGCGAGTTGCTCTCTCAGCTCGCGTTCATGAGCGCCGTCGGGCTGCTGTGGGGCTGACGCTGACGACGTCCGCCTTGCTCACCTCATGACCCCAACAGGAGCGCGTGACGACTGCCCCTATCGTTTCCGCACCTCTTGCCATACCTCTTGGTCACCTGCAAGCCCTCTACAAATGAGATCCGCACCTTCTGATAGAATCCTCTTGCGTATTGCTTGAGCCATGCAATGGATAGGATGTGCGCGTGAGATATACAGGGCCGCTCGATTCCGGTGTCACCCCCACAGAGATCAAGTCCTACCTGCGGGATTCCGGACTCGCGCCAGTCACCATTCGCATACCGCGCACGCTTCGCGACTCTGCTAAGGAGGCAGCCTCCCTCAGGGGCATGAACTTCACGTCCTTCGCCAAGGGACTCATGATCGAAGAGCTGAGCCGGAAGACTCTTGCAAGGCAGGTAATTGAGCGATGATACCTCAAAACAAGCTTGGCATCGCCAGCAGCATTGAGCTTGCCCATGAGGAGGAGCGCATCTCCAAGCTGGCTGCCCTCTCCCTCTATAGGGACGGCGCGCTCGACAAGCTGGAGCCAGGCACGTTTACCACGCTCCAAAAGATCCATGTCACACTCTTTGGTGACATCTACGACTTCGCTGGCAGGGTGCGTGACGTCAACCTGTCCAAGGGCAGTTTCCGGTTTGCATCGGCGTTGTACCTGCAATCAGCCCTCAAGAGCATAGAGGGCATGCGGCAGGGTGACTTCGAGGAGATTGTCGAGAAGTACGTGGAGATGAACGTTGCCCATCCGTTTCGCGAGGGCAACGGCCGGGCGGGGCGCATCTGGCTTGATCACATATTCCGTTGCGAACTGGGCCGCACGGTTGATTGGAGCCAGATAGGGCACGAGGATTACCTCCTTGCCATGGAGCGCAGCCCCGTACGTGACCTGGAGCTCAAGGAGTTGCTTCGCGGTTCTCTCTCCAATCAGCTGGACAACTTCACGTTGTTGGCGCGTGGGGTCGATGCGTCCTACTCCTATGAGGGCTATGCGACCTATCGTGCCGAGGACCTCGCGCAGGGGAGCATCAGGAACGAGAGACATGAGGATTGAGCCATGCGGTTCAAGTAGCTGTAGGTTGCGGTACGGACACGCGAGTTCGAGCGGGCGGCCGCCAAGCTTGGATTTCGCACCGGCATGGTCGCAGAGAACCGTACGGGGCGACCCGAAAGGCCAATTGAGCTGGCGGCGTTATCGCGACAGATGCCAAGCCAGTTCATGGGCTTCCTGAGGATGGCGGAGAAAGCGGTCTCGTCTTCCAGGCGCAACGGCGAGGTTCTTCTTGCCGACGCCCTTGAGCGAGGCGCTGACGGAGGTAGCCCTTGACGGTGTCGAGCATGGGGGCGATCATGGTGTAATACGATGTGCTGCAGAAACATGCCTTGGATGCCGTGCGTTGAAGGCGTCGACGTCGTACCCGTGAGGCTGATCTTTGGGTGGGTCCAGATCGTCACGGCGCGGCAGGGGCGCGGCAGCGAGTACCCGCGTTACCCTCACGTAATCGGAGGGAGTCAGAGGGTGCGAGATAAGCCCTCTAGCTGCGAAGACTTCATGCCGCCCGCTCCCGGGCACACGTAAATCGCCCGTAAGCACACGTAAATCGCCCGGCGGTCACGTGGCCTCCCAGACGCGCCCGCCTCCGATCGGTCGGCTCCTGATCCCGTCCTACGGTCTCATCTTCCTGAGGAGGTTGTCCGCCTTGTTCTCGCGCTGCTCCGGCGTGAGCGAGGCGGGCAGGTGGGGCGACGTGACCTCGATGATCTCGGTGCGGGTCGACGGCCCGTTGGCCACGAGGTAGTCGTTGATCACGCCGACGCACCACTCACCGATCTGGGCCCTCCACTTGAGGTAGTCGACCTTGGTGCCCGTCGCCTCGGCCCCAATCTTTCCGCACAGTTCCTATTGAACCAAAACACCGCGCACGATCAGGTCTCGCACACCCACCTTCTCCTCAACTCCGAATCCCAGCGTCAGCTGCGCGTACATGTCTTTGCCTCCGTGCTTCGGACGGGAACCCCCTTCGGTCCCCTTGCGAGGATGTCATGCAGGGCGGGGCGCACGGTGGCGGGCCCCGCCTGGCGGGGTATCGCGGGTCGTATCGAGAACCTTGGCCTGCTGTAGAATGGATGCTGGCCATACGTTTGGGAAGATGGAGTCACATGGGTGCCGACATTGACATCGCACTGCTCGTGGAGGAGCTTTGCCGCCACGACGCCGAGACTGAGTGGATTGAGTTCAAGACGAACAACTCGAACCCCGAGATGATCGGCCAAAGGATCAGCGCGCTGGCCAACTCCGCCTGCAGGCTGGGCGCCCCGACGGCATACATGGTCTGGGGAATCGACGACGAGACGCACAAGGTAGTCGGCAGCTCGTTCCGGTACAGGCTCGTGAAAAAGGGCAACGAGGAACTCGAGAACTGGCTCCACCATCAGCTGACGGACAACGCCTCCTTCGAGTTCGCGGAGGGCGAGGTCGGCGGCATGCACGTCACCGTGCTCATGGTCCATGCGTCCTTCTACCACACGGTCGACTTTGAGCGGGTCCCATACGTTCGGGTGGGGAGCTACACCAAGAAGCTGAGGGAGTACCCCACCATAGAGTCCGAGGTGTGGGGCCGCATCACCAAGTTTGACTTCGAGAGCGTCACGGCCAGAGGGGGCCTGCCCCTTCCGGACGCGCTCTCGCTGCTCGACTTCCCGAAGTACTTCGACCTGCTCGGGGTGCCGATGCCGCAGTCGCGGGACGAGGTAGCCCACTACCTCTGCGACGACGAGGTCCTCTTGCGCCAGGATGATGGCCGCTACGCGGTGACGAACCTCGGCGCGCTCCTGCTCGCCAAGCGCCTCAGGGACTTCCCTTCGGTCGCGCGAAAGGCGCTGAGGCTCGTCCAGTACGAGGGTCGGGGGCGCACCGAGATGCTGAGGAGCAGGGACTACGAGGGGGGCTACGCCGTCGAACTCGAGGCTGCTGTCGAGATGGTGATGGCGCTCACGCCCGCGAGAGAGGACGTCGTCGGTGCCGTGAGGACGCAGACGAACGCCTACCCCGAAAGGGCGGTCCGCGAGATCCTTGCCAACGCGCTCATCCACCAGGACCTCGCGATAGCTGGCAGCGGCCCGGTCATCGAGGTGTTCGCCGACCGCGTCGACTTCACCAATCCGGGAACATCCCTTGTCGACCTCATGCGCCTGGTCGACAACCCTCCCAAGTCGCGGAACCAGAGGCTCGCAAGCCTCATGAGGCGCTTCCGCTTCTGCGAAGAGCTCGGGACCGGCTGGGACAGGATCATCTCCTCCTGCGAGGCCTCCTACCTCCCCGCGCCGAGGGTTGTCGAGTACGAGGAGGCGGGCGGCAGCGTGCGAATCTCCCTCATACCCTACGCGCCCTACCGCTCGATGAACCCGCAGGACCGCGTCATGGCCTGCTACTGGCATGCCTGCATCTGCTTCACGAACGGCGACGTCATGACCAACCAGTCGCTGCGCTCGCGCTTCGGCGAGGGAGGCCCCAGCCCTTCGACCGTCTCGAAGCTGCTGTCAGCGGCGGTCGAGGCCAGGCTGATCAAGCCCGTCGATCCGACGACCGCCCCACGGTACATGCGCTACGTGCCCGCCTGGGCGCAGGCCTAACTTTCCCGCAACTTTCCCCAGCGCGTCATTGTATTGGATTTCCGCAGGTAGACGATCCGAGGTGTAAGGATTCCAACTTTCCCGCAACTTTCCTGACCGCAGAGGGTGCCTCGACACGCTCGGCCGCAGACTCCGGGACGCTAACTTTCCCGCAACTTTCCTCGACAGTCAGTTCATACAAGATGTTGTGTAGTTATGCATTAGATATGGGTCTTTACACAATATGTGAGAGATTTTAACTTTCCCTCGACATTCCGGCCTCCTTCTGTGAGGCCGACAGCGTCTAGGGCAGGCAGCCCTTCTCCCTGAGTTCCCGGAGCACCGCCCTCTTGCGAACGCGGATGTCTCGACCCACATAGATGCGGAAGCCTGTCCTGCCAGTCGAGGATCATCTCTCCGGTGAGCTCGTCGACCCTCTTGCCCGCGAGGTGCCCGCTCGCAGGCTCTGCAGAGGCACGGTATCCGGCCGCCGTGGTCCTCTCCATCTGCCCGAAGCTCACCAGTCCGCCCACGAGCCGGCGCAAGAAGCCCTCTGTGGTCATGTTCTCCTCGGACAGGGACGCTCGTCCCTCGGAGCCTTCTGCCTGCGCCGCCCGCTCGAGCCCCTCCTTGATCTCGTCCACCCTCCTCCTCGCTGCCCTCTTCGAGGTGGCCTCGAAGCTGCGTGGGTCCACCTTCCACCTGTCCCCGTTTTTGTAGTAGAAGTGCGCCTGCCACCTGCCGTCGCCACGCTCCCGAATGCTCTCGTTCGCGCACTTCATGTGCTGCCCCTCTTTCCGTCTGACCGGAAGCCTGGCCGGGGCTTAGCCGGAAGGGCCAAGTCCCTTGCGGGCGAGACGATACTTTGTGGAATCGGGAAGCGCTTGCATCATCGCAGGTACTAGGCTGAATCGCTACTTGACGGCCAAAACGGGAGGAGTTTGGAGCTTGATATGACGGAAAGACGCACTCTGGCCGTTGGGACCCTGCACCAAAGCAGCGGTTCTCACAGCGCCGCTCACCACGCAGAGTGAAGGCAGGAAGTCGTGACATCCCTTCAGAACCATCCGCAGTAGAAACCCAATTCCCCAAGCAAGACAAGCATGCACCAAGAAGCTCTGCTTTTCATGCCATGCGTCGAGATTAAAGCGCGATCTGATATAGAAATGGTATCCGTGCCCAGAGTGCCCGGCCATAGTAACAGACATGTATGCCCGATCATGGGCCTAACGTCATGCGACATCACGGCATAAATGTGTACACCCAATGGGTGTATTATATATTCCCGCTGGGTATACCAAGAGTACTTTGATCTTGATCTGTCCCTCCGTGAGGGCAGATAGACCGCAAAACAAGGGGGTCGATATGTCAGAGGCACGCCTGAGCATCCGCACTGACAGTGCGCTCAAGGAGCAGGCACGCAGACTGTATGAGAGCATGGGGCTCGACCTCACTACTGCTGTCAACATGTTTCTGCGTCAGTCTGTCGTGGACCATGGCATGCCCTTTAAACCGACCGCAGAAAGCCCAGAGGACATTAATGCCAGGCGCGAGGATCGTATGGGAGAGGGGCACACATTCGCCACGGTTGACGACATGATGGACTACCTCGATGCTTAAGAGCATCAGGGTTCTTCCGCAGTTCGAACGTGACGTGAAGCGCCTCAAGAAGAAGCACTTTCCCTTAGACAAGCTGAGGTCTGCCGTTAGCGCCATCTTCAAAGATAGCAGAGACGAGCTGCGGAGACTACGCGATCACGAGCTCAAGGGAAACTGGTTAGGCTACAGAGAGCTTCACATAGAGCGGAACTGGCTGCTAACGTAGCGTGTCGACACCGACACGCCCTCCCCTGTCACGAGGGCTTCTCGGGCCAACCGGGACCGATAACGGGTAGTTCGCTTGACGACCAGCAGCCAAGCTTGGCGTTGGGCTCTGCGTCCTGGGTGAGCGAAAAGAGCACGCCCGCCCTCCAGTTGCGTAGGGCCGCCAAGGCCATCATGGCGGCGTTGTCCCCGCAGACAACCATGGGAGGCACGGTCACGCGCACGCCTCGCCGCCCGAACTCCCTCTTGTATTCGGCTCTGAGCTCTGGGTTTGCGGCAACTCCCCCGCCGATGCAAAAGTCAGAGACGCCCGTCTCCTCCACAGCGGCGACAGCCTTCGCAACCTGCACGTCAATGACCGCCGCTTCGAAGGAGGCCGCAAGATCGGGCAGGTTGATGGCGCGGCCGGCCCTGCCCTCACCCTCTATGTAGGTGATGACCGCCGTCTTGAGTCCACTCAGGGAAAAGCGGTAGTCGTTACTGTGCATCATCGCACGGGGGAAGTGAATAGCCTTCCTGTTACCCCGCGCCGCGAGCCTGCTGATCACGGGACCCCCCGGGTAGCCGAGGCCCAGCGCCTTGGCAACCTTGTCAAAGGCCTCGCCCACCGCATCATCGATGGTGGCACCAAGGATCTGGTAGTCACCCCAGGCGCGAACATGCACAAGCATCGTGTTGCCACCAGAGACCAGGCTCGCCACGAAGGGCGGCCTGAGGTCGGGTGTCTCGAAGAGATTGGCGAGCAGGTGGCCTTCAAGGTGGTTGACCGCTGTAAACGGCAAACCTGTGGCCGCACAGAGCCCCTTGGCAAAGGCGATGCCCACGACGAGCGCACCAACGAGACCCGGACCTGCGGTGACGCCCACACACGAGAGGTCAGAGGCCGCCAGCGTGTCGCAGCCAAAATGTCGTCCTGCCTGGGCCATAACCTCCTCGAAGACGCCGACGATGGCCTCGACGTGCTTGCGGGACGCAATCTCGGGTACGACGCCACCAAAGCGCGCATGGAAGTCGACCGAGGTAGCGACTACGTTCGCACAGATGGTGCCCCGCGAGTCGATGACGGCCATCGCGGTCTCGTCGCAGGATGACTCTATGGCGAGCACCAGGTCACCGGCAGCCTCGATCTTCTGCCGCGAGGCGGCGTTACGAGGGGCCGGCACTATAGGCCATGGGCGAATCGAGGCTGAGGGCTCGGGCAGCTGCGCCATGAGTTTAGCGTCAGCCTGAAGTGGCAGCTTTGCCTGCAGGATGAGCGCGGTGTGGGACTTGCCTTTGGCATCTGGGCCAAAGTAACCGGGCCTTTCTCCCACCTTGACAAAACCGAGTGAGCCGTATAGGGCCTGACCTGCGGCGTTATGCTCGTCGACCTCAAGCGAGATGGTGGAGGCACCAAAGGCCTGGCCATCGTAGGCGATGCGAGCGACGAGACGAGACGCAACGTGCCGACGCCGATGATCGGCGGAGACGACGACATCCAGAACCTCGAAGTCCGCCCCCGCGAGCCGGCCACCTGCGAAGCCGATGACCCTTCCCTGGTCGTGCGCCACCCACCAGCTGCGCTGCGGCTGGGTGAGTTCGGAAGCAAACATCGTACGGGTCCAGGGGGTGTGGGCACTTCCCTCGTATGTTGCGGCATCGAGGGCGACAACAGCGTCGAGGTCTGCGGGCAACATGGGACGCAGCTGCAGATGGCGACCAGCAAGCGCCTCGTCCACGCCCGTGACCCTGACAGACGGGCTCGCCTTGAGTCCGAGGCGAGCCCGCTCGCCCTCCTCCGCATCCGAGAGGCGTGTGTACACAGGTAGCACGAGCGCAGGGTCCCCGTCGCCGAGGGCGGGCCTGAAGTCGGGCGCTTGGGACGCACGTATCAGCCCCTCTCCCGTGGGATGCCAGAGGCTCTCGTCCAGCATTCGCGTGAGGCCCGCTCCCTCAAACGCAGTGCGGTATTTCTTGAGGCCGTCTCCCGAGAGGACAAGCTGCTCCGCGTCCGAGCGAGCCTTGAGCTCGTCTATCGCGGCGTTCACCGTACGCACGCACTCGACCTCGAAGGTCCTATGGGCGCCCCTCTCGTCCAGCAGGTAGACGCCTGGATAGACCTCTTTGCGCATCGCATCTCCCACTACGGCAAGCCTGCCACGCTGCCCTGCCTGCCAGGCGGTCCAAGCGACGGCGTCGAGAGTCGACGCCCCAAGAAGCGTCGTGGCGAGCCCGCACGCAAGGCCCTTTGCCGTCGCGATACCTATGCGCACGCCCGTGAAGGACCCCGGCCCGCGACCCACCAGCACCTGGTCGACATCCGCCATCGCAATCCTTGCTTTCGCGAGCGTCTCCAGCGCGGTCGCCGTCAGCTCAACGTTAGCCCGGCGACAGCAGAGGTGATCGCCTGTGGCCAGGACGTCTATGGCTGTAGTCGCAGTGTTGTCTTGCGCACTGGCTGAGGTAACACGGGCGACGGCGCAGGCCAACATGTCAGTGGCGGTGTCAAGCGCAAGGATCACACGGGTCTCCGGGGCGGAAGTCCCTGTAGTGGGGGCGGACGATGGGGCAGACGAACTCACGGGTATCACCGGTCCTTCACTGGCCGCAGTCCACGCCAGCGTCAAGAGTCAAAGGTCAAGAGTCATAGCTTGGCTAGTGTAGCCCTTTTACGTCGGGTTTGGTTTCGGGGGATTAGTTCGAAGGATTCGCGTCACACGAAACGAGAGCTGCGTGTCTGGGCGATACGGTGCTTGCCGGAGCGTTGGCGGCATACGTGGGACACTGGCAGGTATGCCGATCGAGTCGCTGGTAGCACATGTGGGTCAGAGTGCGCTTTTGCGTGAGGGGTCGGAGCCAGAATGCGTTTTTCCGTGAGGAGAACTGACGTTTGCCCAGGTAAGGAAAGACGCATTCTACGGAAAGGCGCATTTTGCAACCCGAGCCGTACGGAAAAGTGCATTTTGATCGCAAGCCGCCTCATGGAGAGAAACGCGCCCGCACGAGGCACTACAGCGTCCAGCGAGGAATCCGCGCGCGTGCCTCGATCTCCTGAGGCTCCCTCACCCTTGGGATGCCAAATGAATCCATGAGTTGGCAGAAGTACGGTCGACTGCGCAACTGCTTGGGAGAAAAGCGCATCACTCCCATCGCGAGCGTGAGCCTTGATTCGCGTAAGCGTTCTTTGGCCATCTTGTCAACAGCGCCTCGCAACGCTTCGTCTCCTTCGCGCGGTACGCCATCATGTCCGTTCAGATACTTGCCTCTCCCATCGTACTCACCAGCCACTACACGTCCATCTGCCAGTCTCCACAAAAAGTCGAGCCGATATGTTCCCCCATCAAGGGGATTGGGGACGACTGCCTGTAGCTCTGGCAACATGTATCCGAGCTCAATCATTGCCGCACGCGCCATGGACTCTCCGCCATTCTCTGCCAAGCCATTTGCGTGATGCGCTACTTGACGAGCATGCTGGGCGTTTAGATACCCCGGCCAGTACCCACAAACTGAATGTATCAGCCACGGAATATCAGCGTTCCTGATGCGCAAAGCCGAATCGGCCACGGCCAAGGCTTGATCAAAAGGAAGAAAACGCAGGCAATCGAACGCCGTTCTCTCGAACGACGTGACGCGGACCCCATTCAAACGAATTGTGGCATCATCGTCATCACGCAGGTGATGCCATACGGCCCAACGCGTCTGACCGCGCCTTTTGCCAGGTACGGAGATATGCGGTACCTTAATATACCTATATGACATAGCCATACCGTGAACCACAGCTGCGGTCGTAGCACAAAAGACCCAGCTAGGGTGAGCACCTGACAAAGTTCGAGCTACATGAAGGCATTGCGCCTTGGGCTCGAGCGCATTCCAATAGGATGGGCGCGCGTAGACCCCAGGATACGGACGCGCCAACGCACCCTGTCGCGCAAGGCGAGCAAGGCGAGCCTGAAACCCATCGCCTGCGGGCGCAAGACAACGCATCGTCCGCTCCGCCTCATCAAGCTGGGCTTTAATGCTGTCATCCAACCGAGCTGTCGACATGCCGTCCCCCATCTCGTATCCTTGCGCCATGACGCGTGGAGCGACTATACCTCATGCACGAGCTGATTCGGGGTTTCCAAAGGCATACACCTGAATAAAAGATGAGTATTCTTATGACGAAAAACGAGAAGATCTGAACCACCTTGCGCGCTGCCTATGACAGCTGTTTGCCTCTGCCTGCCACGTTGCCCGCTGTCGATGCAGACAAGCGCAAGTCTGGCGTGCAGACGTGCGCTGGGAGGACTGTATTGTGCGCTTGATTCAGCTTTCTCATAGATTAATCTCCATTGAGAATCCATTAATTCCGCCGCCTTCAACGAGAATTCGACGGCATCATGGTCTGCAGAGTGCGCTTTTACGTGAGGGGGTTGGGCCAGAGTGCGCTTTCGTGTGAGGCCGTCGGGCAGAATGCACTTTTCCGTGAGGGAGTCGACACAGAATGCGCTTTTGCGTGAGGCGGGTCGACGTTTGCCCAGGTAAGGAAAAGCGCACTCTACGGAAAAGCGCATTCTGCAACCCGTGCCGTACGGAAAAGCGCACTCTGTATGAAGCTCTCACGGAAAGGTGCACTCTGGGGTCTTCAGAACCGCCAGAATGCGCTTCTGCGTGAGGGCGTCGGGGCGGAATGCGCTTTCGCGTGAGGGCGTCGGGGCAGAGTGCGCTTTTGCGTGAGAGAGTCGACACAGAGTGCGCTTTTGCGTGAGAGAGTCGACACAGAGTGCGCTTTTGCGTGAGAGGTCGAGTCCAGAATGCGGTTTTCCGTGAGGGCACCAGTGCAGAATGCGCTTTTGCGTGAGGTGGGTCTACGTTTGCCCAGGTGAGGAAAAGCGCACTCTACGGAAAAGCGCATTCTGGCGGCACGATCTCACGGAAAGACGCATTCTGCGGGAGTGGCGTTACCAAAAGGCGCACTTTGCATCGTGCCAATCACGCGGAGTGCGCTTTTGCGTGAGGGATCGAGTCCAGAGTGCGGTTTTTCGTGAGGGCACCAGCGCAGAATGCGCTTTTGCGTGAGGGATCGAGTCCAGAGTGCACTTCTGCGTGAGGGGTCGGGCCCAGAATGCGGTTTTGCGTGAGGGGTCGGGCCCAGAATGCGGTTTTGCGTGAGGGGTCGGGGCGGAATGCGCTTTTGCGTGAGGGACGGGGGCACCCATCCGACCGCCCGGCACCTACTCGACGTCCGTCGACTTCTCGAGCGCACGAAGCAGGTCCTCACCGCGAGCGTCGTGCGCCGTAAGGCGAATGCGACGCAACGGCTCGATACCAGCTCCAGCCTCACCCTCACCCTCACCGTTCAAGCGCGAGATGAGCACGTCCACGCGCTCGAGGCCAATCTCGTCCACAAAGCGCTCGCCCCACTCGATGACACAGGGACCGTCACCGCCGAGGACGTCGTAGAGCCCAATGTCCTCGAGCTCACCCACGTCAACGAGCCGGTAGAGGTCAAAATGATAGAGCGGCATCCGCTCTCCCTCGTAGACCATCTCGATCGTGAACGTGGGACTCGTAACGTCGCCAGAGACGCCCATGCCCCTCGCTATACCCTTCGTAAGCTGCGTCTTTCCTGCCCCGAGGTCTCCTGTGAGCACGAGCACATCACCCTCCCGAAGCAGAGAGCCCAAGGTGCAGCCGAGCGCGATCGTCTCTTCTTGCGAACTCGTTACGAACTCTACCGTCACGTCACACCCCCGTCGTCGAGGGTGGGTTCGCCAAAAGCCACGCCCCCACCATCGCAAGGTCACTCTCAAGCTGCGGTTGCCAGTCGGAGTGATAGATGCATGCCGCAGGATGGAAGGTGGGACACACCACAAAATGCCCCACTTGGTAGAGGGCACCGCGCAGCTTCGTGACACCTTTCTCGGTCTTAAGCAGCCACTGTGAGGCAAAGTTCCCAAGACACACGATTACATCCGGCCACACAGAACGAACCTGCTCGCGCAGGAAGGGCGCGCAGGCCTCGATCTCCTCGGGACGCGGGTTGCGATTTCCCGGTGGACGACACTTGATCACGTTGGCGATGTAGACCTCGTCACGCGTGAGCCCCGCTATCGAAAGAAGCGAGTCCAACTTGTGGCCGGCGGCACCGACGAAGGGCTCCCCCTGCAGATCCTCGTTTCTTCCAGGACCCTCGCCAATGAACATCACCCGGGCGTGCGGGTTGCCAACGCCAAATACCAGATTGGTACGCGTCTCTCCCAGGCCACAGAGGTGACAGTCTCCCATGACCGCACGAATCTCGTCGAGCGAGACCTCGCCTGGTTTTGGACGGTCGTGACCGGGTATGTGTATGGCTGGCATCGCTGTCATCAACCTAGACGTAGACTTTCTCGAGGCGCATACCAAAGTCGCAGGTGACCTCGTAGTTGATCGTGTCACGCAGGCGCGCCATCTCGTCGGCAGATATCGTTTGGCCACCGTCTGTACCCAGTATGGTCACGACGTCTCCACACTCCACGGGAGCCACGGTCTTCACACTCCCAAGGCTGCGCCGGCTCGTGTCAACGGCAAACATGAACTGGTCCATGCAGATACGGCCGACCTGGCGCACGCGAACACCATTGACCAGCACATCCATGTGATTCGAGAGTACGCGGGCCAGACCGTCCGCATAGCCTATGGGCACAGTCGCGATCTGAATGTTGGGTGTCGGCACGCGATACGTGAGACCGTAGCCCACGCCCTCGCCCACAGCCGGGTAGATGGCGCGCGTCACGCGAGCTCGCACACTCATCACGGGCCTCAGCGCGACCCTCGGCTCGGTGGTGGCGGAAGGGTGCAAGCCATAGAGTCCGATGCCCACGCGACACATGTCGTTATGTAGCTCGGGATGGAGCACGGTACCTGGCGTATTGTCACAGTGCACGAGGCCATGGTCGAGTCCTGCGGCCTCAAGCGCCGCGATGGCGCGCGAGAAGCGAGAAGACTGCTGCTTGAAGTCCCAGTCGCCGATGACGTCAGCCGTGGCAAAGTGAGTAAAGGTGCCGGCGCACTCCAAGCCTCGGTGGAAGTCGATCAAATGGCGCAGCTCAACCACATCATCCGGCAACACCCCAATGCGGGTCATGCCCGTGTCGATGGCCAGGTGATACCTACCCACCTTGCCCAAGGCGACGGCCCTCTCGCCAAGGGAAAACGCGAAGTCGCTTGTATAGATTGATGGCATGAGATCATGAGCAAGCAGGGTGTCGATGGCATCAAGCGGTGGCTCACACAGCACAAGGATCGGCCACGAGATGCCCGCACGGCGCAGCTCGACACCCTCGGCAACCGTGGCAACCGCAAACTGGTTGGCGCCTGCGGCGTACATGGCCTTTGCGCACTCGACGGCACCGTGCCCGTACGCGTCGGCCTTGACCGCGCACATCAGCTTGGTGCGTGGCTCGAGAAGCGCCTTAAACGTGCGGACGTTCGCGCGAAGCGCGCCAAGGTCTATCTCGACCCAAGCCCACCGGTCCAGAGGGCAGTTCTTAAGCACGTCGCGTCCCGACATCACATCCTCCACCGCTGCCACCGCCTACTCCTCTGGCTCGCCCTCGGGAAAGGCGATGTCATCCTCAAGTGCATCTTCTGCCAGTCCGATCATGTCTATGATGTCACGAGCCATGACGCCGCGAGACCCACGCTCGTTGATGGCCAGCGAGCCGGCGTGCCCGTGAATCTCGCAGGCCAGCGCCGTGAGCGTGGGTAGGTCCTCGTGGTCTATGCTACCTCGTGCGAGAAGCGCCGCGATGACGCCGCTGAGCGCGTCGCCCGAGCCTGCCGTGGCCAGAGATGCGGGTCCTGGCTTAGGCAAAAGCGCGACCTCTGCGTTCAGGCAGGCAGTCGCCGATCCCTTGGCCACGACGCACAGCTCGCTTCCACCATCCGCCCAGACGATACGACGCGCAGCCTCCATTGCGGTAGTAAGTGAGTTGGGCGGCGTTGCCTGCAGGCCAACCAGACGCCCCAGCTCGCCACGATGCGGGGTCAGGACCAAAGGGTCGCTGCGACGCAATAGCTCGGGAAACTCGTCCAGGGAGTTTGAGGTCAAGCGCGCAATACAGTTCAGGCCGTCGGCATCGACGACTAGTGGCACCTCGGCAGAGAGCAGGTGTGAGACCACACTCACGGTGCCGGCGGTCACGCGCATGCCCGGACCGACCAAGGTGCAGGAGCGCTTCTCGGCAAGCTCGGCGATCTTGATGGCAGCCGCATCGGAGAAGGTCCCATTGTCCTTGGCGGGAAGTCCGAGCACGGGGATCTCAAGCAGCTGTGACTGGATGACAGGCACGATGGGCGCGGGAACGGCAAGCGTCACATAGCCTGCGCCGGCTCGTGCCGCAGCAAGCGCGGCCATGACCGGAGCCCCGACGAAGCGCTGCGATCCCCCGACGACGAGCACCGAGCCGCGCGTGAACTTATTGTCCGCGTTTGAGAGGGGTGGGAGCATGCCCGCATAGTCCGCGAGGTCGGCACGCCAGGCGACGGGGTCCGCCTCACGCACGAGCTGCTCGGTCTGCTCGGCGAGAGGCGCCACCACAATGGTACCGCAGGTGTCTCGACCCTGGTCGGCAAGCAGGCCCGGCTTGAGCACGAGCATCGTCACCGTGAGGTCTGCCGAGACGCAGCCGCCGGCGGAAAGGCCGGTCTGAGCAGAGAGGCCACTCGGCACGTCCACCGCGACGACACGTGCGTCAGAGTCGTTGACGCAGTCTATCCAGATGTCAAAGGGCGTGCGGGGAATCCCATGGAAGCCGGTGCCGAGCATGGCATCGACCACGACGTCGGCGGCTGCGAGCACCTTCTCAAGCTGGTCGCGCGGAGGGGCGACGAGCACGGAAACGCCGGCGTGCTCGGCACTATTGGCCACTACGCGGGCGAGGTCACCACGTATCGCGTCTGGCTCGACCGGGGTAACCACGCTTACGCGGATGCCCCTGGCCTTGAGACTCTCGGAACAAACCCAACCGTCTCCCCCGTTGTTGCCAAGACCACACATCACGACGACTTCCTCGACGTTGCCCATGCCCATGACCTCTCGGGCCGTCGATACTCCAGCCCTGTGCATGAGCTCAGATATGCTCACGCCCACGCCGGTGAGGTCACTCTCCACCTGCTTGACATCCTCGACGTTTAGGACTGGCTGCATGATGTCACCTTCCTAGGCCTCCTCGCGAGACGACTTGCCCACTCGCGCATGTTGCTCTTCCTCTGTGCCCACCTCGATGGGCCTCACCCCAGCGTCTCTGTCGACATGCCCTCGGACATCCTCGCCCTCCCCGGCGAGGTGCTCGAGCTCGTCGACGATGACGCGGGCGCTCTTGAATGACGCCTGAAACTCTGTGGCGGCGCCATGTGCCGCATCCCGCTTCGGACGAACGGCCTCGGTCACCATCACGGCAGTCGCGACGGCCTCATCGTGCGTCGTCGAGAGCGAGATCGCCACCTCCTGCACACCCCTGGCCTCGGCAATCTCGGCCGCACGGCCCGAGAGGACGCAGCTGGGCCGACCGTTGTCAGCGCGCCTCACCGAGACGTCCCTAAAGCCCACGCCCTCCGAGAAGCCCGTACCCAACGCCTTGAGCACGGCCTCGCGTGCCGCGAAGCGGGCGGCGTAGTGATCTGCTGGCCTGGGACTCGCATCACAGTAGCTGCGCTCGTCCTCGGTGAAGACTCGTGCGACAAAGCTCGGACGCCGACGCATGACGGCCTCCATGCGCGCTATCTCAAGCATATCTACGCCAATGCCCGCAACTGCCATCACGTCTCCCCTTCGCCCGTCATCGCTACTCAACCGTAACGGACTTTGCGAGGTTACGCGGCTTGTCAACGTCAAGACCCTTGGCCTTGGCGACGTAGCGCGCAAGCATCTGCAGGTGCACGACTGCGACGATGGGCACAATGTACTCGTCCATCTTCGGCACCCATAGCACCTGCTCGCAGAGCTGGGCCACCTCCTCGTCACCGTCAGTCGCCACAGCGACCACCTTGGCTCCGCGAGCGATGGACTCCATGATGTTCGAGACGGTCTTATCGTGCACGTGATCATCGGGAACCACCGCGAGTACCGGGAAGCCGGGTTCGATGAGCGCGATGGGACCATGCTTCATCTCGCCTGCGGGGTAGGCCTCGGCATGCACGTAGGCGATCTCCTTCATCTTGAGGGCACCCTCGTAGGCCGTGGTCGAGTTGGTGCCACGCCCCAGGTAAAGCGCACTCGTGGCATCCTGGAAGATGGGCACGGCCTGCTTGTCCTGCCAACTGCGGTTAAAGATCTCGCGGATGAGGTCAGGCACCTGCCTGAGCTCGCGGTAGATCATCTCGACGTCACAGGGCGTCATGCTGCCGTTGGCAAAGGCCAAGCGCAGGGCTACAAGCGCGGACGCAACCATCTGGGCAGTATACGCCTTGGTGGAGGCAACAGCTACCTCGGGACCAGCCTGCACGTAGAGCGTGCCATCGGCCTCACGTGCGGCCGAGCTCCCCAACACATTGGTGATCGCGAAGATCTTGCAGCCCATGCCCTTGAGCCTGCGAGCAGCCGCTAGGGTGTCTGCCGTCTCGCCAGACTGCGTGATGATGAGGCAGAGGGTATGGTCAGTCACAAGGACGTCGGCATAATTGAACTCCGAGGCGAACTCAACCGAGACGAAGATCCGAGCCCAGTGCTCTATGAGGGTCTTTGCTATGAGACCCACATTGTAGGAGGTTCCGCAGCCGATGATGTAGACGCGATCTACCTGAGACAGCTCCTCGCGCGTCATGCGCAGCTCGTCCATCTCGATGCCATGTTTGCCGAGACGATCCTTGAGCAGGCGCTCGATAGCCTCGGGCTGCTCGGCGATCTCCTTGCCCATGAAGTCGGAGTGGCCACCGAGCGTCGCCATCGAGGCGTCCCAGTCGATGTCGAGGCCCTTGGGCTCTGTTACCTCGCCGCCACTCGCGTCATAGACAGTGATGCCCCCGTCCTTCTCGAGCAGGGCGATATCACCGTCTTCAAGCTGTACCACGTGGTCCGTGACGGAGGAAAGCGGTATGACGTCCGATGCCGCGTATGCGCCGTCCTCGGTGGAGGCCACGACAAGCGGACTTCCACAGCGCGTCACGACGATCTGGTCGGGTACGTCGGAGCAGATGACGGCGATGGCCCATGACCCCTCGAGGCGTGCGACGGTGTTACGCAGCGCGCCGACCATGTCCCCCTTGGCCGGACCGTTCCACGCATCCCCAAAAAGGTGCGCTATGACCTCGGAGTCGGTCTCGCTCTTGAACTCGTGTCCCTCGGCACGCAGGCTGCGACGAAGCTCCTCGAAGTTCTCGATGATGCCGTTGTGGACGATGGCGATGCTGCCCGAGCAGTCCGTGTGCGGATGGGCGTTCCTGTCGGCGGGGGCGCCATGGGTGGCCCATCGGGTATGGCCGATGCCACAGCTGCCCACGAGGTTCGCGTCATCGCAACGCTGGCGCAACGCCTCCACACGACCTTGGCACTTGACGACGTGCAAGTGCCTTGAGGGCGAGATGATGGCAACGCCAGCCGAGTCATACCCGCGGTACTCCAAGGCCGCAAGGCCATCGAGCAGGTAGTTGATTGCCTGATTCTTGCCGGTATATCCTACGATTCCGCACATGCGCATGCCTCCATCTTTGCCACGCTAACTTGGATGTACGAACGCAGAGCCACTTTTTGTGCCCTGTTGGCTCGATCGGACAAGCAGCTTGTCCGAGGCCCCTCGAACTCGCTCGAGACTACACCCCAAAGGGTTCGAGCGCCCTTACGACGATATCATTGGCCTGGGTGCACAGCGCATCCTCTGGTGCCTCCGCGAGCACGCGGATGAGGGGTTCGGTGCCGGAAGCACGCACGAGCACCCGACCGTTGCCCCCAAGGAATTCCTCGGCCTCTCTGACGGCCGCCTTGACATCGACGGACTCCATGGCGGCAGCCTTGTCCGCAACACGAACGTTCACGAGCTGCTGGGGATAGAGCCTCACGGGCGCCGCAAGCTGAGAGAGGGTCTCTCGCTCCGCACGGATGACCTCCATGATGCGCAGGCTCGTCATGATGCCGTCCCCCGTGCGCTCGATGTCGCCAAAGATGATGTGGCCCGACTGCTCCCCGCCGAGCGAGTAGCCATTCTCGCGCATGCAGGCATAGACGTTCTTGTCGCCCACATCTGTGGTCACGTACGAGAGGCTCGCCTCGTCGAAGGCCTTGAAGAGGCCGTAGTTGCTCATGACCGTGGGGACGATGGTGCCTGCGGCAAGGCGACCATGCTTATGCAGATACTTCCCACAGATGTAGAGGATGAGGTCACCGTCAACGGTGCGACCGCGCTCGTCGACGGCAAGGCAGCGATCCGCGTCTCCGTCATAGGCAAACCCCACGTCAAGACCTTGTTCGACCACGTGCCGCTGCAGGCGCTCGATGTGGGTGGAGCCGCAGTCGACGTTGATGTTAAAGCCGTCCGGCGCGTTGCTTATCACGCGCACATCCGCCCCAAGCGCATCGAAGACGGGCTTGGCGACCGAGGAGGCGGCGCCGTTCGCGCAGTCAAGCCCCACCTTGACACCTTGGAGCGAGAAGTTGGCGCTGGCGATGAGGGAGGCTATATAGCGGTTGCGGCCCTGCATGTAGTCCACAGTGCACCCTATGGCATCGCCCGTCGCGAGGGGGACTTCCACCTTGTCGTCGATGTAGTCCTCTATCCGCTCAAGCACGTCCTCGTCCATCTTGTAGCCTTCGCTGTTGACGAGCTTGATACCGTTGTCGGTAAAGGGGTTATGCGACGCCGTGATCATGATGCCGCAGTCGAATCGGCCGTCGAGCGTCTCGTAGGAGACCCCGGGCGTGGGGATGACGTGGAGCATGTACGCATCGGCACCGGAGGCAACGAGCCCCGCCACGAGCGCGGACTCGAACATGTAGCTTGAGCGACGCGTATCCTTACCGAGCACGACGCGGGCCTTGCGCTCCTGACGCGCGCCGTAGTACCACCCTACGAAGCGACCTATCTTGTAGGCATGTTCGACGTCGAGACCCTCATTGGCCTTGCCGCGAAATCCGTCCGTCCCAAAGTACCTCATAGCTTCCTCTCCTGCGCCAGGCACCACGGCGCTTGCGCGACGACCCGGCACGTAGGACTACTCCTCAGACTTTACACGGCAGAATTCTAGCAGCATATGTCTGCTGCGTCAGATGAGGATACGGGGTACATCCGATAAAATCGGGCCCAAGCACGGTCGCGGGAAGTTGGGCGCACCCAGAAGGCCCAGGCGAATTGCGCAATCAGGCAGCTCATTGTGGCGACCGAGTCACTACAAGGGAGCGGGATTGCCCTCACGCCTGCGTCAGACACAAGACGGGGAAGCCGCAAACGCGACTTCCCCACACAAACAACTCCTCTTTTGCCGATAGGAACGGCACACGCCACACAGCGGTGGGCCAAGAGAATCCTAGCGCTTGGAGAACTGCGGGCGCTTGCGGGCCTTCTTGAGGCCGTACTTCTTACGCTCGACCGCACGGGAGTCTCGCGTGAGCAGGCCAGCCTTCTTGAGCTCGGCGCGA
This sequence comes from Olsenella sp. oral taxon 807, assembly GCF_001189515.2. Classification (NCBI taxonomy): domain Bacteria; kingdom Bacillati; phylum Actinomycetota; class Coriobacteriia; order Coriobacteriales; family Atopobiaceae; genus Olsenella; species Olsenella sp. oral taxon 807. Next base: position 3,180,926 of record NZ_CP012069.2, on the reverse strand, counting down.
TACTCGCCTGCCTCGAGCAGGGCGCGGGCGATGCCAAGGCGTAGTGCCCCGGACTGGCCGTTGATGCCGCCTCCGTCACAGTTCGCGAAGACGTCAAAACGACCGACGGTGTCAGTCACGCGAAACGGAGCCATAGCGTTATCAACGAGCTGCTGGCGCCCAAAGTACTGTGCGGCCTCACGGCCGTTAACACTGACCTTACCAGTGCCAGGGATCAGGCGGACACGTGCCGTCGCCTCCTTGCGACGCCCAGTGCCGGTATACAGAGCGATGTTATCAGCCATCGGTTACGCCTCCAGATCGATCTTGGTGGGATTCTGAGCAGCATGCGGATGCTCGGGGCCAGCGTAGACCTTGAGCTTCATGCCCTGCTGGCGGCCGAGCGTGGTCTTGGGGAGCATGCCCTTGACGGCGTGCTCGATGACTCGCTCGGGACGCTTGGCCATGACATCTGCGAAAGACTCTGTCTTGAGGCCTCCCAGCCAACCAGAATGGCGCCAGTAGCTCTTATGCTCTGCCTTGGTGCCCGTAAGCCTCACCTTGTCTGCGTTGATGACAATCACGAAGTCACCAGTGTCGGCGTTGGGCGTATACTGTGGCTTATCCTTGCCGCGAAGGATCATGGCCGCCCTCGTCGCGAGGCGACCGAGCGTGGCACCGTCAGCGTCGATAAGCACCCACTTGCGCTCGACCTCACCTTTCTTGGCGTAATGAGTCGACTTGGTCACTTGACTCCTCCTTGAAACCTGTGCTTCGGCGGCCCCTGGACGGACAGCCGGATCTTTTCCTGCGAGATTACGGGGCTCAGTGGAAAAGCCTTAAAAGTATATACCACGATCGCCAAGACCGCTGAGGTTTCGCAACCTTCGCGAAGTCTGCACCCATAAGGCCCCAACGCCACCTCGGTGCCCCAGAATCTGCGGGGTACCGAGGCGGCGACGTTTGCCCAGTTGAGTCAAATTCTTAGGTACCCCAGAATCTGCGGGGCACTGAGGCGCCGGGGTGCCATCCCCTTACTCGTACTTGATGATCTGTATGGTGGTACCGACCTGTAGCACGGGGACCTCGGCCTGCTCCACGTAGAGCGTGCCGGCCATGTTGGGCTCGGTGACACCGGTGAAGCTGATGCTGCAGTGCCCCAGACTCTGCAGGGTGACCGGGGCCTCGGCACCGATACACGTGATCTTATAGAAGCCATCATCTATGCGAAGAATGTCGCCGACAGAGATCTGCCCGTCTATGGGATTCACATTGACCAGGTAGCAATAGTCCTTGAGCTCTGGGGGCGCTGTCGCACCAAAGAGGATGAGCATATTGGTAGCCCTAAAATCCTCGGCGTGAGGGCCCACGCCCAGTACCTTGTTCTCATAGATAGCTTTCATCACCATTCCAATCTACTCGTGCCAAACGTAAGCGCAGGGGACACCTACCGACGCCAACATACTACGCGTACAGACCGACGGATGCGGCGAATGCGAGGAGTACGCGAACCCAGCCGGTAAGGAAGCGGGAGTACATGACAGATAGTACGCCGACCTCTATGGTCTCGGTCTCGGCCTCGGCAAGGCCCAGGCCAACGGGAACGAAGTCGCAGGCACACTGGTTGTTAATCGCAAACAGCGCGGGCAGGGCCATCTGGGGCGCGATGGCGCCCTTGCCGATCTCGGCACCGATAAGCGTTCCTATGATCTGGGCGATGACCGCTCCGGGACCAAGCAGCGCAGAGAGACCGGGAATGGACACGACGATGCCGAGAACCAGCAGGCCCACGGGGTTGCCAGCAAGCGGCGAGAGGAAGTTGGCAATGAGGTTGCCGAGCCCCGTGCCGTTGATGACGCCAATAAGCATCGCGACGAACGCCATGAACGGCAACAGCGTGGTGATACAGGTCTGGATGGCGTCACGACCCGCCTGGTAGAGCGTGTTGACAAAGGTGCCAACGCCCATGCCTATGGCAGACAGCAGGCTGCTCTTCTTTTGCGGCGTGCTCGCCATGTAGTCCTTGTCCTTGCCAGACACACCAGAGTCAACACCAGAATCCTTGGCCTCGCTGGTGGCAGCGGTGGCGGTGCCTTCAGCCGTAGCGTAGCTGCCAGAGACGGCCTCGGATCCATCTGCAAGAGAGATGCAGCTGGACTTGACCGAAGAGACGTAAATGTCCTCTTTGATGTACTGTGCCAGCGGACCCGACTTACCAGTCGGCATCACGTTGGCGGTGGGAATGCCCTTCTGCGGGTAGATGCCGCAGCGCAGGGTGCCGCCGCAGTCGATGACAACCATGGCGATCTCCTCCTCCGGGCAGGAGGTCTTGAAGCCATTGACGGGCGTCATACCTGACAGCTCAACGATGCGAGAGAGGCACTCGGGCTCGGCGCCACCACCGACTATGTACATAACCTTATTGCGCTTAGGCGTGGCTTTGACCACAAGCGGGCCTCCCCAACCACCATCGCCTGCAACGATCTTGATAGCCTTGAACTCAGCCATTGTTTGGTCTCCTTCCTACGCCGCAGCGTCAAGGTGCTCGTTGTGTTGACCAAGCTCGCGCGCGAGGCGTACGCGCTGCTGGCGCTCGACCAGACGTGTGGTAAACTCGGTCGACCACCCCGAGATGAAGTTGGCGACGAAGCCAACCAGAAGGTAGCGAAGGGCAAGCTGCGACGTGTCAAGGCCGAGGGCCGTGACACCCGATGCGATGCCCAGGTAGATAAAGATCTCGCCGGGATTGATGTGCGCAAAGATGCCGCTGTTGGTGTGACAATGATACGAGGCAGCCGCGTAGTAGGCAGGCTTGTAGAACTCGGGCAAAAACTTGCCCATCGAGAGCGCCATGGGGTTGCCAAGCATCAGGGCGCTGACAAACGGGAGCACAAGATAGCGAAGCAGGGGGTTTCCTGTACAGAACTTCGCGAATCGATTGACACGCTCTTGCCCAATGAACGCCACGAGCGAGTTCATGAAGACGAGGAGCATGAGGATCAGGGGGATTATTCCTGTCACCCAGCTCGTGAACTGCTTGCCGCCCTCATAGAACAGGTTCATGAATGCGGATGTGAGGTTAGTGATGGCTTCCACGGACCCTCTCCTATCTCTTAGTTATTGTCGACTGGTAGTCCTTGGGGACCCTTACCCGCCCAAGAAGGCCTTCCATTGCCTTGCCCACGTTCTGGGCGGGCGCGGCTGGCTCTGGGATCGGCTTGCCCGAAACATAGAGCCCATAGGTGCGTGCGGCGTCCTCGAGCGCCTTGCCGAGGTTGCGATGGCCCTTAGGTGCGTCGCTGGCGCGCAAGTTACAGATGTCTCTTCCCTCGTAACCGGGAAGGTCCCTCACGCGCGCGAAGGAGCTGACGCCCTCAAGCACCTTGCCCTCCCGGATGATGCCGTCATCGTCCAGAAGGAACATCACGATAGCGCCGGCATGAAAGCCTCCACTCCTACGTCCGACAGCAACCCTACCCCTTCTCTTGAGCTTTGCGAACTCACGAGAAAAGTCATGCATCTGACAATACGTCAGAACGAACTGAGCCGCCATCGCGGCAACGATGACGAGTATGACTGCGAGCACTCTTCTTCCCTCCCTTCTTTCCATATCTTGGTAGCAACCAAACACATCACAGCCATCGACTCTACTCCGGTCACACAGTGCATCACGGGACTTCCCCTCTGCTCAGGACGCGGATCGCATCCTCATAGGTCGTAGCGCCCGCAAGGCGCTCGCAGAGGGCCTTGCTCTGCACGATCTGGACTATCTCGTCGTAGACCCGCACAAGAGCGCTCTCGTCGACATGGACGGACTCGGGCACACCCAGCAGGAAGATGACCTGAACGAGATCATGCCCGCACGCCACTGGCCGAGGAAGGGTCCCCAGCGCAAGCACAATGTCCCCCGTGGCGAACTGCTGGCAGTGTGGCAGGGCGACCGCATGGTCGAACACCATGCGATGCAGCTGCTCGCGCTTCTTGAGCCGTTCTGCGAACCCCTGGTCCAGGCAGCCCTGGCCAATGAGGTCGTCAACCATCCTGGTGATACCGCCCGCATAGTCCTCGACATCCTCGAGACAAAAGAAGCGCTCCGGCCTCAGCAGGCCGCGAATCGTGGGGCTGGCGCCCGCATCGGCCGCATGGATCGCCTCACCGGACTTGACGGCACGCCGAATGCGACCCAGCATCTCCTGCTCGTCGAACACCTCATGCACAATGATCATGGGCACATCACACGCCAGCGAAAGCGGCGTCGTACTCAGCACCACGTCAAAGCCCTCCAGCACATCCTCCCCCACCTCTGATCGGGTGAAGAGGGACACCTCGTCAGAGCTGTCCAGCACCTTGCGCAGCTGCGCCTCAATGAGATGGGCCGTGATGCGCTCTGACCCCGCGACCACGGCTATCTTCAGATGCCTCATGCTGGAGGTCCTCAGACGCTCGAAGATAACGCCAAAGTAGGCGGTCAGGTAACCCCGCTCGTCATCGGGCACCTCAATGCCGCTGTGATTGCGTATGATGCGGGCGGCGATGCCAGATATCTCGTACTCGAGCGGATACTTCTCCCTCATGTCCCCCAGGAGCGGGTTTCTCAGCACGATGCCACAGCGCAAGCGGTTGAGCATGTACTTGATATGGTATAGGACTTCGGTAGAGAGATCCCCAAAGCTGATGGCAATGTTAAGATCGTCGTGCACGGCAGTCACGATGTCCTTCACCAGCGAGACGACCTCCTCGTCCAGCTCGATCGGCCCCACGGAGTCGGCGTCGCCCGGCGTCCGCACGCCAACGATGGAGAGGAGGACAAACAGGCGCTCCTTGTACGGGTACCTGCCACCCGTGACCCCTTCGATATCGTCAACGAGGCGATCGACGAGCGAGAACTCGGGCGTTTCAACAAAGTCCACCAACGGCTCGTCGATAGCACCGATGGCGTGGCCCCGGCGAAAGCGATCGAGCATGACGGTGACGTAACGGACAAGTATGTCGCGGATGCTCGTCTCGGAGGAGATCAGACGCGCGTTCTTGGCGATGATGTCCTGGATCTGCCCATCAAGTGGGCGATCCCCGTAGATGGCATCGTATGCCTTATCGATGATATAGGACCTGATGTCAATCTCATTGCCGTCGAGGACAAGCCCACTGTTCTCGCGCCCTAGGATACTCAGTCCCCAAGGGGCGATGTCATCGCGCAGGGCGGCCAGGTCAGCCGCAAGCGTAGACCTGCTCATGTAAAGCCTCTGCGCAAGACGCTCCATCGTGACCGGACTCGCTGAGCTGGCGATCAGGCCGAACAAGCGCGCACGCCTACTCTTTGGTGAATCTGGCGCTTGCTCGCTCGCCGCCCTCAGTTCCCGCTCATAGGCAAAGAACGCCTCGCGATCGTAGATGACAAGCGCCAGCACGCCCGCCTCGCTCCCGAGCGTGGCCATATCGCCTAGCAAGAAGTTAAGCCTCTTGACGTCGTTGCGGACGGTACGCGAGCTCACGCCCAACGTCTCGGCAAGTTCCCTAAACGTTGCCGTCGCATGCCGCGAGAAGTATGCGAGTAGCGCGCTGATCCTGCTGTCTGCAGCCTTTGGCATCGTGTCACCTAACGCGGGGCGCTGCACTAGCCGCGGCTCTTGCCGCCAGAGATGTTGATCGTCGTGCCCGAGATGTAGCCAGCGCGATCTGAGGCAAGAAACGCCACGACGTAACCCACCTCGTCGAGCATACCGGGGCGACCGACGGGAATGGACTTCTTGTAGTCGGTGTTGAGCTTATCGGGGGTGGTGCCGCGCGTGTAGGCGAGCGCCTCATCATAGGCGGGGGTGCGCAGGCCCGTGGCCTCCATGATGCCTGGGGCGCAGGCGACGACGCGCACGCCGTACTGACTGATCTCCTTAGCCCAGGAGCGCGTGAAGGAGTCAACGGCCCCCTTGGTGGCGGAGTAGGCCGACTGACCCTGCGACCCTTCCTTCCCGGACTCAGAGGACATGTTGATGATCACACCCTTGCCCTGCCTGATCATCTGGCGGGCAGCGGCCTGCGCACACAGAAAGACGCCCTTGACGTTGACGTCAAACATGAGGTTGAAGTCATCGACACCAAGCTCGTACTGGGGCTTCTTCCCGGCGACGTCCACGAGCAGGCGTGGCCTGTTGAGCCCCGCATTGTTGACGAGGATGTCGATGGCACCATAGCGGTCCATGACAGCCTGCGTCATGGCGCCAACGCTGTCGCGATCTGACACGTCGCACTTGACGCAGTACATACCCTCCAGCTCGTCTCCGGTCTTGACAGTGAGGTCGACGATGACGACCCGCGAGCCAACGCTCCTCAGGACCTCAGCGACATGCCTGCCGATCCCAGAGGCGGCACCGGTGACGATGGCGACCTTACCCTCGAGCTCAAGCCACTGCTTTTCCATTGCTCGCTCCTCCCTGACTGGTGTGTGGGGACCATCGCAATCCCCTCTACCTGATATTCTCCGAGTTCGAGAGCGGCAAATGATGTCATCCTTTGCACAGCGGTTGCAAGCGGTCAGACGAACGAGGACGGTGAGGCGAGGTGGTGGATAGCATGGAGCTGCGTTGATGGGAGGCCCCCAACGCCGCCTTGGTGCCCCAGAATCTGCGGGGTACCGAGGCGGCGACGTTTGCCCAGTTGAGTCAAATTCTTAGGTACCCCAGAATCTGCGGGGCACTAAGGCGCCGGGGTGCCCGGCGCGTCGAAGGACAACGCCGATGTCTGAAGAGTAGGTCTTGGGCGCTACGTACGCACGAGGAGCAGTGCCATCTTGAAGGGCTGATCGGCACGGACGTAGTGCCTCCCGCCCTTGTCAAACTTGAAGTTCTCACCCGCGTGGATACGATGCTCTGTACCCTCGTAGCCGACGATCGCCTCGCCCTCAAGCGCAAAGACCAGCGCATCGCCGGGCGCCGCATGCTCATCAAGACCCGTGCCGGCGGCAAAGCTCATGAGCGCGAACTTCATGCCATCATTATGCGCCAGGTCCATGTTCACGATCTTTCCGTCCTGGGTCGGCAGCAGCTCCGCTAGCCTGATGATCTCCCCTGCCCTGATCTTCTCGTTCATGTACGTCTCCTTCGTGAGGGTGAGCTCAATATAGACGCAACCCTCTTGGCTTTGGATTCCCACCGGGATATCGACGGGCGTGACGAGCGCATCACCCTCGGCGAGTGTCCACGTACGCCCACCGCTCTCATAGGACTCCGCTTCTCCAGCCACGACCAGAAGGAGCTTGGGGTAGGCGTAGCTCTCGGCACTGATGTCGGTGTGTGCTGCGAGCGAGAAGACAGATACGGAAAGGTCAGCCGTGCGACTGACCGCCTCCGACGTCGTGCAGCCCGCCTCGGGGGTGCAATCCCTCTTGATGGAGAAAACCGTGCCTGACGTGAATTTCATCTCTTCCTCCCTTGTCCGAGCGCTGAGTTTCGTGCACCATCAGGATATACGCACTGCGGGACACACAGTGTTGATTATCCAACAACAAGAGAAAATGACGCACATGAGAAGACGCGACCGTGAGGTCAGGGATCCGCACATTATCAGCGACATTATTGGACGCGCACGAATCGTCCACCTGGGGTTGGTGGATGGCGTACGTCCCTACGTAGTCCCACTGCACTACGGGTTTGAGTTTTCCGAGGCGGATTCGCCGCATGCGGATGCACGGTGCCTCACGCTCTGGTGTCACAGCGCGCGAGAGGGGCGCAAGATAGACGTCATCCGCGCAAACCCGACGGCGTTCGTCCAGATCGACTGCGACGAGACCCTCTCCTCCGGAGGCGAGCGCGCCTGCAGCTACGGAGCATCCTACGCCAGCATCATGGGCGACGCTCAGGCGCGAGTGATCGAGGAGCCCAAGGAGAAGGTCAGAGGACTCACACTCCTCATGCGCGCGCAGACAGGACGCGACTTCACCATCACGGAGGCGATGGCCGCCTCTGTGGCCGTCATTCGCATAGACGTACCCCACCTGAGCTGTAAGCTCTGTCCCACACGACAGCGCTAGCGCAGAGTCCTCACGCTGACCAGTCGCAGCGCACCACCCCACACCGACGCGTAGGAAAGCCTTTTCAATTATTTTCAATAAAACAGATAAATTCCCCCCGTATGTACCGGTAAAATGAGGTAGCATAAGCCTAAATTATGAATCGGAAGCTTGCTCGCCCATGATGCCTCTCCCACGGCAGCGGCAAAACGGCAGTCCAATCGAAGCTGTCTCGTACCATGGATGCCGTCATGTGGGACAATGGCCACGCGGGAGGAGCGTCGCGGTATGTTGGCACATCAAAGCCACATCCGCTAGGTTGCACCCGAGGATTGGAGGCCCATGAACTGCCCAGAATGCGGAGAGCCGCTGCCAGATAAGGCGTTCATCTGTCCGCACTGCGGAACGCCACTGTTGGACAGGATTATCTGCAGTGACGACATGGACGAGGATAGCGAGGCATCAGCTCCCGATGTCGACGATGCAGACGTGGACGTCGACGAGCTAGACGATATTGGCATGGATGTCGACGAGGCGGTGAGCTTCGGTGACGACGCGGATAACGACGACACGACAAACGACCTTGGCGATGACGGTGCTCACAATGAGGTGACCGCAGACAGCCTCATCTTTGACAGGCTCTCCGACCTGTCGAGCACGTCTCCTGAGGAGACGGTGATCTCGTGGCGTACCTCAGGCGGGCCTCGTTCAAACGAGAGCTGGACGAACGACCTCAAGATCGATGACTTCACAATCGACGATGGTGGCGACGGTGGCGAGGGCACGTCCTTTGCAAGTGAAGACTTACGCGGCAGAGCCGCAGATGACGAGATCACGACCGATGGCAACCAGCATGTCGACGCATACGCAGCCGACGAGAAAGACATCGACGGCCGGATGGACGTTCAGTCTGGGATCCCATCGTTGCCTGACGACTCTGTCTTGAGCGAGTCCGAGGCGACGGTCGTACGCCCAGCGACTGGGCAGAGGGACAGGGCCGACGAGTACGAGGACAACTCGTATGTCGAGGAGGACGTTGGTACGCAACCAGCCGCAGACGACGCTGCCCCAGAGCCTCGGGAGGACAAACCTGCAGAGGATGGCTCGTCGGACGACACCAGGGTAGTGGGCGGGCCTGCGGACCACGAGACGGAGGGCCGCGACAACGACGAGCTCGACAACCTCGACGATCTCGACGAGCTTGATAACCTCGACGAGCTCGATGACGCCGAGGATGGCAACTTCGACTACCACGACGACTTTGATTTCGAGGGTGACTATGCCGATGAGACTGATGGCGAGGAACCCGACAGCGAGGATGACTATGAGGACGACGAGTACGATGAGGAGTACGAGCGCGAGAAGCAGTACTTTGCCGACCAGACGGCCATAGCGAGCGGAGGCAGCGGGGTTGCCGCGCCCCTTCCCATCCCCATCATGCAGCGCAGCGAGGGCAGGGAGGTCCCACGCGAGTACATCGAGGCAGCCAATGCCAAGAGGGAGGAGGCCGGCGCGGGTGCCGACAGCGAGTGGTATGCCCCCGGCAACGTGAGCGCCACCATGCAGGCGGCCAACTCACACGACCGCAACATGCACCGAACGCTCGTTGTCGCCATTGTCATCATCTTCATAGTCATCGTCAGTGTCGTTGCACTGTGGATCACGTACGACCAGGAGATGTGGGGCGGAAAGCGCGTACCCGATGTCCTGACCGAAAGCGTCGATACGGCGAGAAACGCACTCGAGGCGGATGGCTTCAAGGTCGAGATCCTCCAAGAGGGGACGGATGACGGCGTGGGCACGATACTTTCGATGTCACCTGACCCCGGCACGCGACTCAATCCGGGCAAAACCGTACGGATAACCGAGGGGGTCCTGAGAACCTTGCCTAACGAGAAGGGTAAGTCTTTGGATGACGCGACAAGCGAGCTCCAGGGTCTGGGCCTCAACGTAACGACAAGCGAGCAGCTCTCGGACGAGACACCGGGTACCGTGCTCGAGACCGACCCGCGGATGGGACAGACGTATCGCACGGGTGACACGGTCGAGCTCAAGATCGCCAAGAACTACACGGTACCGGAGGTCATGGGCAGAACCGAAGATAGCGCAAAGAGCATCATCGAGGATGCGGGTTTCGTGCCAAACGTCACCTACGAGGAGTCGAGCGCGAAGGTGGGTACGGTCATCTCGACTGATCCCATCGCGGGCTCCGTCGCCAAGAGCGGTTCGACCGTCAATATCACCGTGGCGAAAGCAACGGCAAAGACCTACAATGCCACATACTTCGATCTGGTCGTACCCAGCGACTACGTTGACTCTGTGACCATACAGACCTCAACCGTCAACAACGGCTCCCAGGCGACGCCGGGCACAACACCCAGCGCTACAAGCGGTACGACAGAGGTGATGCAGGTCTACTACAAGAACGAGCTGGCGGCAGTCATCTACTCGTCCTCGACGAACATTGGAGTGACGCCAAGCGGAAGCGAGCGCCTCGTGCAGAGTATCAATGACTCGAGCGGACACCCCATCAAAGTCTACGAGATGCGCACCAGTACCTCCACGACCACGATCTCGCAAAACGTGACGTCATTCCTCAATGCGGCAAACGTCTCTGGCTGGGTAAAGGCGCACTAGGAAAGGGGGCAGGGGCGAAGCGTGGACACAACTCGCACGTCTCTGAGTGTGCCCACGCCTGCCGAGCGCCCACGTTAGCTTCAGCGACCGCCAAAGAACAGGAGCGCTCCCGCACGGGGGCGCTCCTGCATCTATACGCTGTGAAAACATTTGCTGTGAAGAGACCTGGTGGCACCGCACCAGACACGAGGCCACGAGGCACCGGTCCGTCCGTGAGCCTTGCTCGCCTCTGTCTGCCTACAGCGACTCCTCGGTACAACGCTTCATGTCGGCACGAATGAGTTCGCGAATGTATGCTTGTCTGTTCTTGCGCCCGCAGAGCCATTCCCAGAGATCCATGTCAACCGGATAGAAGCGCAGCGCCATCTGCTTTACGCTCTTCTTGCGGTACCTTGCGTTTGCTCTCTTTTGAGCCTCGCTCGTTGCCATGAGTACGCGCTTCCTTCTATCGACGTGCCAGCACTCCGCCTTGGTTCTTAAGAAACACGACCATAGCAGCCCATATACCCCATCATCGAACCGAAGGGAATACACATCTGCCTGCTCCACGAAGTCAACAACTCAATGCCAAGAGGGTCTCGTGCCCCACGACGCCACCCACATCCTTACGTTCACGTGCCTCCTGCCACCTAACGTGGCATCTCGTGTCGTGACTGCCTCCGTCTTGCGACGACACCAGCGACGAGCACGACCGCGCCCGCGAACGCAAGGACGGGTACGAGAGCAGCCAGCCGATCATCTCCCGTCTGGGGTAAGGCGCTGTCTTGTACCCTGTCCCTGGAAAAGGCTGGTTGAATGTCTCCGCCCCTGATCCGAGAGGACTCCTCGACAGCCGTCACAGGAGTGACTGGATTGTTGGGTATCGTGGTGTTAGGACCATAGCTGGGCGTCTCGGTCACGTCGGCCCACACGGCATAGAAGTCGGTGTCTCGCGTAATTGTAATGTGCTCCCCGGGTCCATGGTTCGCTCCGCTGCCGTCGGGCCTGGTGTTCCACCCCACGATCGTGTGCCCTGGCCACGTGAATATGTCATAGGTGATGAATTTCGTGTCTTCACCATACGTGACCGTGACTCGCTTCGTCTCGTCCTCCCCATGGTTTGCGTGAAGGGTCACGGTATAGGATATGGGAGTCCACTGCGCATAGAGCGTCAGATCTGACGTCACTACGATCGTGTCTCCGTCGCCGTAGGCCGTACCCGTGCCGTCCGCACTCGTGTTCCAACCCCTGAAGCTGTGGCCCACGCGGACAAACGAATTGAGCACGAGTGCCTGTGGCCTGCCCTCCTCGTACGTCTGGGGGGCCATGGATCCCTCGCCCCCGTTGGCGTCAAAGCTGATCGTATGGGTTGATGCCTCGGGAGACAATGTCCCCCAGATGGCATAGTAGCTCTGTGTAGATGAGTCAGGAAACTTCAGTACCTCTCCAGGCCCTGCCACAACCGGCCCAAGGCGAGACGTCGCCCAGCCCTTGAACACGTAGCCCTCGCGCACGGGAACTGCCACGGCGATCGGGTCGCCGCTATAGCCCTCCATCGTCTGATGCACGGAGCTGTCAGATGCACTGTAGTTGGTATAGAACGTAACCGTGCTGCTGTGGCGGTAGACTGCGGTGACCGTGACGTCCGCGCCAAAGGTCATACCAAAGTCGATGTCAGTGTTACCGTTGTTCTCGTTGTGGTCCGAAAGCTTGATACCAAGTGGATTATTGCCACTCTTAAACTCATCTGTAAACTTGAACCTGTTGTCTGTTGTCACGTCCGTAAAGCCAAGCTGCACCACGTTCTGGCCCTGTGCATCAGCCGCCTTCAGGGACTGAAGATACCCGTAGGAGTCTGCCGGACGCAGGATCACGGCAGCGGCGCCGTCAAGTGAGGCGGAGTCGCTTGCCGGCCACGTGGACTTGTCGTTCTCGGGAGGACGGTTCGCCTCATAGTCGGACCACGAGCTCATGATCTTGACATGACCGGTGTCCTGGGTCGTAACCGCCAAGGTGCTTGCCGCGACGGCCCTGACGGGCAGCGCCACGAGGCTCAGGACAAAGGCGATGACGGCGCCCACGATGGCCCTCGCGTGATTACGGGCGTATGCATGCATTGCAAGACCTCCGCATCAGACCATGAAACCGTTTGTTTACAGTTGAGTCTAGGGCTTATTGCCCCGGAAGGCAACTCATGTGGTAGTCCCCGCTCACAGGACGCCGCGTTACGCCATCCTCTGCGTAGCGTGACGCGTGTCCCTTTATGCCCATCGTCTGGGTCATCGGTTATCATAGGCATATCAAGGGACGGGGGCTCACCATGAAGGTTGACGAGGCGGGACGGACCATTCGTGCACTGGAGAGATTAGCGCACCGGATGCTCGAGCGCTTTCCGGTCGTTATCGCGCTCGCGGCAGCAGGGACGCTCATCTCGATGCTTCAGGCCTACGACGTCTTTGGAATAAGCGCAGGTTCAGACGACCTTTTCATGGTATTGTGGTATAGAGGTCCCCTGCGCACAAACATCGCAACGTCGGCGCTCGTAGCCCAGAGCTTCATCAGCGGGTCTCGACTTGCAGCACTTGCCTGCATCACGGCCACGCTCGCCGTCGAGCGGCTGTTACGTGACGCGCACGAGAACGACGCCGCGGAGGAGAAGACGCATGCCCACCCAAGACCACGTCCCATCCTGGTGCAGGCTGCCACGGGGGCAGCGGTATGGGCGCTCTATGCCGCCATCGACCTGCCAGTCAGGGCAGATGAGCGTCTGAGCACCCTCTTTGGTCTGGTCGTGTTGGCCGTCGTACTCATCAGCGTCTTCGGTCTGCCCTGGCTGCTCTACACGTCTGACAATGAGGATGTGCTCCTTGCCTTCCTCGTTAAGGGGGTGGCCTTCTCCGTCTTTGTCGCGGGCATCGTGCACCTTGGTCTATCCATCGTAATGTCCGCGATTGACTCCCTGATCACACACGTGAGCAGCAATGCGCATCAGGCCGTGGCGTCACTCGTGTGGACGTTCGTGCTTCCCTGTGTCTTCTGCTCGCAGGTCCCCCGCCACACCGAGCGGCTCGACGTCCCACACGTCTACCGCATCGTCGTCGGAAGGGCCCTCTTCTACATCTATCTGCTCCTGCTCGCCGTACTCTACCTCTACATCGCGCGCATTGCCCTCACGCGCACCCTGCCCTCAGGCCAGCTCAACTGGTTTGGTTGCCTCGCGCTGCTCGGCACACTCTTCTTCTGGGCAGGCATCCGCATGATTGGCAGTGGCGTGGTGCGCTGGTATCTGCGCTGGGGCTGGGCCCTTGTCATCCCCATCCTCATCGTGCAGCTTATGGCCATCTATCTGCGCGTCTCGGCCTACGGTCTCACGACGTCGCGCTATGCCTCGATCCTCTGCGTCATCGTCGGCGCGGTGGGGCTCGCCCTTGCCGCGCGCACAAGGCACCCCCGAGAGCTCTTTGGGGTGTGCTGCGTCGTCACGCTCATCGCCTGCGTCACTTCCGCAAACATCATCGATCTGCCGTACCAGGAGCAGGCAGGACGGCTGCGCACCGCGCTCGCAAGTGGCGGCATGTCGCAGGCGGCGGACGTCACCCATGAGAGCTTGGGCACCCTCTCCACGGGGGAACAAGAGCGCATCGCAAGCAGCTGGAGCTACCTGTCATCGCGCACGGGAGCGCTCACCAACTCCGAGCTTGTGGACCAGCTAAGGGGCGACAGTCGGGCGAGCGGGGCTCTCGACTACCTCAGTTCTAACACCCCCTCCGGCTCGAACGGCGTCCTGGATGGCTCCTTGGGCAGCAAAAACAAGTCTAGCTCGACACGCGAAACGTATGCTGTGAGACATGGCGCCAACATAGGTGTTGCGGGCTACTCGCGTCTCTACCCGCTTGACGCGAGGGAGCTTGCGGATGACCTCACGCTCGACTTCTGGTCTGCCGACGGAACTGCCTTACACGTTGACTGCTCTGAGCTTATCGCGCGACTCAGGGAGCACTACGCCTCACGGCCAAGGGGCGAATACTCGACGCATATCGACGACGTCGATCCGAGCGAGATGCGCATTGTCACCAAGGATGGGGGCTGTCTTGCCCTCACGAGCGTCTCGTTCCAAGTCAGCGGCGACAGACCCTGTGACGCCTACGTCGCAGGATACGTCCTCATACCCTAAAGTGACACGAAACGCATCCGTTTGGTCAGCTGAGAAACTATTCCGCTAGCAACAAAACGGCCCGCTGTTCGCGGAGGGGCCGCTCCGAGCACAGCCCGAGACACGCTCCGACGCCGACGCAACACCCGCAGGTTGGGAGTCGCGAGGCCCGCACCGCCAGCTGGCCCTGTCGGGACCCCTTACAGCGACCACAGGTGGAGTCAGCGATCACAGGTGGAGTTCGGCGGACAGATTGGCGCTCGGGTGAGCGGAACCTAGTGGCCGGCGTTCCCTTTAGCCTCACCACGCCGAAGTCGCGCCTCCGCCACAGCGGCGCGTGCCTCGGCAGCTGCGGCGCGCGCCTCGGCGGCCTGGGCCTTGAGCTCAAGAACGTCTATCTCGTCTGGAGACTCGTCCATAGCGGGTGCCCGCGCGTGACTCGCGCCCGTCCCAGCCAGCGGCCAGGCCTGCGATAACCTGCGCTCCCCAAAGAGGCCGAAGCTCGCCTTTGGTGTCATCCTGAAGACCTCACACGCAGGGTCTTTTGCCAAGACGGTGCTGCCCTTGAGCCTACCGGGACCCATGCACTCCAGACGCGTGCGCAGAAAGCCCGTGCGCTCCTGACAGAAGACGCAGTTCTCGCAGACGCGCTCCCATCTTTCCACGCCAGCCCCCCTCCGTCTGCGCGAACCTTCTGCGGCGGCAGAATAGCCCTCCGACAATTGCCTTCTGCCTCATGTCCCGGACTACTCCAGCGAGACTGTCGTCACCTTACCCGCATCGTCTGTCACAAGCAGGCTCGACCCCTTGAGCTCCGCCTTGGCGATGGAGCCAGGACCACCCACGGGGTTTCCATCCTCGTCAACCACCGGCGATGATCCGCTGCCAACCGTATAGGCGAGCACGTCCCACGTGCCCTCGTCGCGGCTCTCGGGAATGATGATCGTGCCATTATAGAGGACGAGTTGCGCAGGCTTACCAGGGATCTGCATGTATGCGTCACCGGAAGCTGAGTTCTCCCTACGGCCGACCAGCGCATACGTACCGTCATCCTGCTTTGATATCGAGAAGACCGTCCCTTGGTAGGTGACGCTCCCCTCCGCCGAGGTCTGGGTCTGTTGCGGTGGTTGACCCACCTGCTCACTCACCTTGTTAG
Source organism: Olsenella sp. oral taxon 807 (assembly GCF_001189515.2). Classification (NCBI taxonomy): domain Bacteria; kingdom Bacillati; phylum Actinomycetota; class Coriobacteriia; order Coriobacteriales; family Atopobiaceae; genus Olsenella; species Olsenella sp. oral taxon 807. The sequence goes on along the minus strand of NZ_CP012069.2, from coordinate 3,165,020 downwards.
CCGACTCGATGCAGCCGCGCAACAGCACAAAGCTGATGCCCAAGACGATGAGCGCGGCCACGACGATGAACCAGCGCTCCTTAAGCTGGTCTACAAGCGTGTGCGGGTCAGGTTCCTTTGCGTGCGACCTGCTGGCCACCCGCGGACGTCGTGCCCCCCGCAGGCGCATCTCGGCACCAAGCCCCGTGCGCGACCAGCTCGCAGTGGAGTCAGGCGAGATCTTGCCGATGTTATCCCTGGTCTCGACCGTGGCACCCTGGCTCGCATCGATGCGGGCAAAGGCTCCCGTCTGAGCTGGGTCGACACCAATGGGCCTCGGTGCCTCCTGCTCGTCGAGGGGACCCACGACCGGCAGGCTCGAGGCAAGGCGAGACCGACTGCCTCTGCCTCTACCCCTGCGTTGAGCGCGGTGAGGCGTGCCGATAGGCCTTAGTGATCCCTGCCCCTCGTGAGAGCCAACAGACGGCAGGCGCGAGGCGAGCGGCGACTGGCCGATCGACGAGCTTCTCGTGGAGCCTGTGGCATGCGAGCGAGGCGTTGATCCACCAGAGACCGCGCGCCTTCCCTGGGGGACTGCAGATCCCCGTGGAGACACTGGGTTATTGTCCTGGGCCATGTCAGACCTCCTCACCTGATAGTACCGGCCAGCCACATCGGCAGGCACACGCTCCGCTCTTTCCCACTCTCTATATAATACGGCGTTCCTCTATGGCGCGTCCAAGCGTCACCTCATCGGCGTACTCAAGGTCTCCGCCAACGGGCAGGCCACTCGCGAGTCGCGAGACCCTGACGCCTAGGGGCGCTATGGTGCGCGCAAGGTAGGCGGCCGTAGTCTCTCCCTCGACGTCCGGGTTGGTGGCGAGGATGACCTCCCGCACCGTACCATCAGCCAAACGCGAGATCAGCTCACGCACGTGCAGCTGGTCTGGCCCCACCTTGTCCATGGGCGAGATGACGCCGCCAAGCACATGGTATAGGCCATGATAGCTTTCGCTGCGCTCAATCGCCGAGACATCGCGCGGCTCCGACACGACGCAGAGGCAACCCCGGTCGCGAGAGGAATCTGCACAGATATCACAGGTCTTGCGCACCGCATACGAAAAACAGACCGGACAGAAGTGAACCTCCTGCTTGACCCGTGTGATGGCAGCCGAGAGACGACGCGCGGCCTCTGCGTCAGACTCAAGGATCCAGTATGCGATGCGCTGTGCAGACTTGGGACCGATCCCCGGTAGTCTGCCAAGCTCATCGAGTAGACGCTGCAGCGCACGTCCGTCGCTCGGGTTGGGCTCCGCAGGCTGCATGACCCGTAGCGACTCTGCGGCCTGTGGCGGCGTTGCAACCTGTGGTGGCTTGCCCATCTGCGCAGGTGTTCCCATCCCTAGAGCACCTTAGAACAGCCCCGGGATGTTCATGCCACCCGTGACGGCTCCGAGCTGCTGATTGGCGGCTTCCTGCGCACTCGAGAGACACTCGTTGACTGCCGCGACGATCGTGTCCTGAATAATCTCGATGTCCTCGGGATCGAGCGCGTCGGGATCGATGGTGATCGAGGTGATCTGCATGTCGGCCGTACCGATCACCTTGACCATGCCACCGCCGGCAGAGGCAGAGACCTCGATGTCCGCAAGTCTATCTTGGGCGTCGGCGAGCTGCTTTTGCATCTTCTGCGCCTGCCTCATCATCTGCTGCATGTCCATGGTAATCCTCCTTATGCCCACCCGCGCAGACGGACGCAGGGGGAATGTCCTCATTGAGAAGAAAGCTTACCTCATCTTGCGGACATTACGGCAGGGGCCTCGACTCAATTTTGCTCTACGGCACTGTCCTGCAGCTTCTCCACACTCGCCTCCACGCCGTCACCAAAGACCTCGGTGAGCATCGCAAGAAGCTCATTCATATCCTGAGGCATGCCATCGGCGCGCTTGGGGGCAGACTGGGACCCTTTGGGTTTGGACCGGGGCTTGGGCTCGGCCTTTGATTTGGGCTTAGGATCGGGCTTGGGTTTAGGATCGGACTCGGGCTTTTGTTTGGGCTCGGTCTTTGCTGCGGTCTTAGCCTTGGGTTTGGGATCGGGCTTGGGTTTGGACTCGGCAGTGTTTGCCGCCTGTGCCTCAAAGACTACGGCGGTCCTAGGCTCAACTTGCTGAGACGTCTGGCGCACAGGCTCAGGCCCAGGGACGGCTCGTGAGGCCACCTGAGGCTCTGCGGCCAGGGAAGCTTCGCCGACAGGAGCCATTGGCTCGTCCTCGTACGCGGATGGCTCGTCCCAAGGCATGTCGTAGTAACTCTCCAGGGGAACTTCCTCAACGGGCGGCTCTGTCTGGGGAGCTGTCGCAGGTGCCGCCGCGTGCGACATGGCGGGCTGCGGAGCAGGCGCATGTCCTCGCTGCGTGACGACGGAAGACACGACCTGAGGAGTCGCTTGCCCCTGTGATGCGGACAAGGGCTGCGGCGTCACCATCGTACCACGGGCTGGAGTAGGTGCAGGCGCCTTGGCCCGAGAGCGAGCGATGTCAGCCCCGACGAGGCTCGACTCCGCATAGACCAGCGCCCTCTCGCCAAAGGCCTGGCGCACCGCCGCCTCCACGGTGGCACGAACATCCTTGCGGTCGAGCATCTTGGTCACGAACGACGAGCCCTTGGGCAGGTTGATCAGAAGCCGATGTCCGTCATCCTCGAGCGCGGTCGACGCCGCGAGGAGGGATCCGCGTGGTGGGTCCGTTCGCACGAGTCCGTCCACAACCTGACGCCACCTGCGCTGCAGCTCCCCCCCGTCGGTGATGGCAGGCGCCGCGGGGGTGACGGCAGGCGTTGCGGGGGTGACGGCAGGTGTTGCGGGGGTGACGGCAGGCGTTGTTGGAGCTGTCTCCTTCCTTGGTTGGACGGCAGCGTCTGGGGGTTGCGGCTGCTGCGCGGCACCTGCGCCCGTTGTTTGATCAGACTGTGAGGCACCCTCTGATGAACGCTGCTGGGGCGCTGGCTGCGCAGGCGAGGCGAGAGGCGCCTCCTTCGAAGTCAGCAGCTCCTGTGGCGCTTGTCGTGCGACCGATGCGGGAACCTGCTGGGGCTCCTGCGACGTTGACTGTGTCCGTTGCTCTAAAGTCGGGGGCTGGGGAGCCTGTGGTTCCGGCCGCTCCGCATGGACAGGCGCAGGAGCAACTTGAGGGGCGGATATGGTCTGCCTCGCCGATGCCTGCGGCGTAGGGTCGGGAGATGTCGGCGCAGGAGCGGTTGGCGCCGGCGCGGGAGCGGTAAGGCTCGACGCGGGAGTGGTTGACATCGGCACGGACGCGCTCCCCGCAGCGAGCGCCTCCACGGTCTTCTCGAGCTGGGCGACGCGCTCGGCAAGTGAGTCTAACGTCAGGTCTGACTTGGGTCGGGCGATACGCGTAAGGGCCACCTCAAGGGCCAGACGCTGGTTGGTGGCAACGCGCATCTCGCTCGAAACCTCGCTCATGACCGCCAGGGCACGCGCTACGCGATCGGGCGCTCCAAAGGCCAGCGCCTCGTCCTTGAGCTGTCGAAGCTCGTCTCCCGCCACAGGTAGTGTGGACGCACCCTCTCCCACCACGCTCGCAACGTAAACGTCACGCAGGTGCGCCGAGAGCTCGCGCGCAAGCTGGAGCAGATCTCTGCCCGACTCGACGAGCTCTCCTATCCTAGCAAAGACGGTCGGCACGTCACGCCTCGCGAGGGCGCCTGTCAGTTCGGTGAGCATTGAGCTCGAGACCTCGCCCAAGAGGTCGCGGGCGGCGTCGAGCGAGACGCTGCCGCCGCCAAAGGTCGAGAGCTGCTCCAAGGCCGAGAGCGCGTCTCGCATGCCGCCTCGAGCATGGCGGACCACAAGCTCGAGCGCCGCCTCGTCATATGAGAAACCCTCGGCATCGCACACACGCTTGAGCTGGCCCAAGATGTCACTCGCGCCAATCGCATGAAAGTCAAAGCGCTGCACGCGCGATAGGATGGTCTCGGGCACCTTTTGCGGGTCGGTGGTGCAGAGAACGAAGACGATGTGCTCGGGCGGCTCCTCCAGCGTCTTGAGCAGCGCATTGAACGCCGCCGTCGTCAGCATGTGAACCTCATCGATGATGTAGACCTTGTAGCTGCCGCGCACGGGCGCGAAGCTCACACGGCCGATGATCTCCTCGCGAACATTGTCGACCCCGGTGCGCGACGCCGCGTCAAGCTCGTAGACGTCAGGATGCTCACCTGCGGCGATGAGCTGACAGTTCTCGCACGTGCCGTCCGGGAGCTGCCCTGCGCCGCGCTCGCACATGAGGGCCTTGGCGAGGATGCGTGCCATGGTCGTCTTGCCCGTGCCACGTGGGCCACAAAAGAGGTAGGCATGGCTGGTCCTGCCCTCGAGGACGGCATGTTCCAGCGTGGAGACAACATGCTGCTGGCCAACGACGTCCTCGAACGTCTTGGGACGATACTTCCTGTACAGCGACTCCATGGCACCTCCGACTCGCGTTGCTTTGACTCGCCTTGCGTCAGACGAACCTCAAGTATAGCCGTGGAACCCGCCCGTGCCCGGGTTGGACGAGTCTTCTGAAGACGATGACCGACGCGCGCCCAAAGGCGTGGCACGCCCTGCGGGTGCCATCTATCTTCTCGCTCCCCAGAACTTCTGCTATGCGACGTGCTCGGTCGCAGCCTGGCAAAGACGGACGCGGTCTCTTCTGCGAACCTCCAAGCCCACCCACGTCGAACGTACTTCGCTACTTTATCCACCTCTTAAGCTGCCAAAGCAAAATTCCCACATATTCGAGGCTTCGTGAGTTCGTGTGGGTGGGTGTGTCACCGCCCCGGTAGCATGGACCTCAGGTCCGGGCGCTCTGGCATCACGGGGGCCACGAGCCCCTCGATGTCGTGGGACCCATGGCCCCGCCCGGTCGCGCGAGCGGCCGTGGGTATGCAGGAGTGTACACAGATCGGCGAAAATGGTCTCTCGGCGCAACCACCGCTCGCATGCAGAATGCGCTTTTCCGTGAGGCGGCGGGTGCAGAGTGCGCTTTTACGTGAGACCGTCTGCGCAGAATGCGCCTTTGCGTGAGGTGGCTCCACGTTTGCGCAGGTGAGGAAAAGCGCACTCTACGGAAAAGCGCATTCTGGACTGGGGACGTGACGGAAAAGCGCACTCTGCGCGCGGGCCCTCACGGAAAGGCGCACTCTGGGCGACCGCTCGCATGCAGAATGCGCCTTTCCGTGAGAGTGATACCTCAGAATGCGCCTTTCCGTGAGAGTGACCCCCAGAGTGCGTCTTTACGTGAGTCGCCGGTTGCAGAGTGGGGCACTTGTGTACGCCGCTGCGACGCGATTCGCCGAGGCGTCAACCCACACTAACCCCCGAAGAGCCACATATTCGGACTTTGTTGTGGCGTTGCTGATGCGGCCGTACACCTTGGCACACCAGTTGCGCTTCGATTGAGGGCCATGGGCACGGCAGTGGCCTTCGATCTTCTTCTGGAGACTCACAAGGGCACGTCTTCGATTCTCCTTGAGACTGAACGCCCTGCTGTTTAGGTTCAGAAGCTTGTCGAGATCCCGGTTGATGCCAGAATCCTCAGACCAGACTGTCCCGTCATTCCTATATCTGATCTGCGCGATCGACCCGGGGTTCAGGGGATCGACCTTGAGTGGGACATCGAGGACACATCGCGGCCATAGGTCTGGTTCCCGGGAATCACTACGACTCCCCCTCTGTGAAACTCCGCAGCTTCTCTCTTTTGACAGACGCTATCACCGCAGGTGAGTGCGTTGTCACGATGAACTGCACCCCTGGGAAGATGCCCGTCAGGTCACCTAGTATCCTCGCTTGCCACTTTGGGTGGAGGTGCAGATCGACCTCATCTATGAGCACCACGCCGTGTGTCCGCTCGATGGCGTCACTGCCGTAATGGGGATTCAGCTGGGCCATCCTGTACGCTATGTCAGCCACCATGCCGAGCGTAGTCCGATACCCGTCACTCAGCTGGTGGAGAGGGAGCGAGGTCGCTGTATCGCCATATATTTCGATGCAGAGGTCATTGCTTTGGACATCAAAGAAGACGTGCACGTTATCTGCCTGGATGATGCGTCTCAGACATTCCTCAGCGGCACGGCGCACTGCCTGCAGCTCGGGAACGGGCTCGCCCTTTTGAAGCTGCTGGTAGGTCATCTTTCGCAACCATCGCATGAGACTACCGTCATCCGCTCGCGGCAAAAGGGATGAGGCGTATGCGGCCTCTCTGAGCGACGTACGCGGCTCTTCGTTTTTTGACTGGGCCCACAGACGGCCCGTTCCGTAATAGGAGATGATCGGAAGGGGCAGCACCCCGCCCTCACCACACTCGCCCAGATCGCTCGGGATATCCCCAGACGAGAGACACTCATGGACCCGCTCGGACAGCTCGACCATCTCCCGGGCATTCCCCCAGGTGGTTCGTCCCGTGTCTCGTCTCAGCTCCCTTTGCCAGGAAAGACTCCGGCCATAAGCGCAGCCGTCCGCACGGACAATGACCGGAAACTGCGGCCGACGCTCAATGGTGCTACCGACCGCACGAGACACCACCCGCGCGTCAGTGTTGCGAATACTGCGCTGGCTGGCTTGGGGTATGTGCATAAAGAACGTCCCCAGGGCAATCGCCGCAGCGTCAACCACGGCGGACTTTCCATAGCCGTTGTCGCCGACGAGCACCGTAAGCTGCCTGTCAAACCCGATATGCAGCTCCTCGAATTTCCGGAAGTTCCGTAGCTCTAAGCTGTTCAAGTACATGAGCGCTCCTCACGTCTTGTGACCCTCGTCGCATTCTATCAGAGGCTGGAGCAGGACGTCCGCGCCTGTGCCCAAGGATGAGGTTGTGGGTTGGCCACGCTCGGAGACGGCTTTCGGGCGCTGGCGGACGTCGCAGCGCAAGGCCACACGCACCACTTCGACTGCCCACCCATGTTCGCGCGCAGGACCAGGGGCACGACGAAACCGCAAGGCCTACGGTGAGGCGTGGTCGAGGGGGCTGAGGCGCCCGTCACCTGGGTTGAGAGCACGCGGCGCAACTACAGCGCAGCGTGCTCTCGTTTTTGCTAACGCCGCCATCGACAGGTTTCTGTAGTCCGCAGTCGAGCGTCTCCCGCGCGCATCTTTACATTGACGGAGTCGGGCAGGCGTGCTGACGTGCTGACGTGCTCCGAGCTTCCCCGTACCCGCTCGCCCCCATTGATTCGCTTACCTCTTATAAGATAGAATACACTGTATTCACAAGAAGGGGTCGCCTATGTCCACCATGACGATGCGTGTCAGCGATGAAGACGCTGCCGTAGTGCGTAAGTACGCCAAGTTCGAGGGAAAGACCATATCCGACTTCATCCGCAATGCCGTCTTCGAGAGAATCGAGGACCAAGAGGATCTGACAGCCCTGCGCATTGCCATCGCTGAGGATGACGGCATACGCCATACCCACGAGCAGGTGCTCTCAGAGCTGGAGCTGTAGGTGGCCTACCACGTCGAGTACACGGATGTCGCGCTCAAACAGCTGAAGAGGATGGATCGCTTCGACGCCCGACTCATTGTGTCCTGGATTGGCAAGAACTTGGAGGGCTGCAGGGACCCGCGTGTCCGTGGCAAGGGGCTGACCGCCAATCGTTCAAGGGAATGGCGCTACCGCATCGGAAACTACCGCGTCCTCTGCGTCATCCGGGACGACAGACTTGTGGTCGAGGTGTTCTCAGTTGGCCACGCTCGGTGTGCTTGGAAGGCACAAGTCCCTCTGGCTCAGAACAGCCGCTCTATAGCTTCGACGATACCGTCGTGATCACAGTCAGCGACCACGACGTCGCAGGCCATGCGGATGCGCTCGCTGGCGTTGCCCATGGCAACGGAGGTGCCTACCACCCCCAGGATGTCCATGTCGTTGTCGGCGTCGCCAATGGCGACGACCTCCCCCATCCCGATATCGAGTAGCTCGCATATCTTCTGGAGGCCCGTGGCCTTGTTGACGCCTACGGGCGTGCACTCAACCGAGGTGGCCTCGGCACGCTTGAGCGAGAGCGAGGAGCCTACCGAAAGCCTGCCGAACGTACGCTCACGCGACGCGGAGTCGAGGTGGAAGAGGTCGATCTTCACGACCGTACAGGGATGGTCCTGCACGTAGCGGGCAATGTCATTCACACGCTCACACCTGCGGTCAAACATGGGCTGGTAGATGCCCACACCGAACTCGTCCGACCGCTCGACGTAGCCATGCTCGACGACCGATCCCGTCGTGGTGCTCATATGGACCATGACTCCCTCCCTCCTGCCAGTCCTGATACAGGAGAGAACCAAAGTGTCGGGAATAGGGAGGGCGTCAATCGGCCTTTTTGCCTCCAGGTTGTACACGAGCGCACCACCGTCGAGCGATGCGTATCTGAGCCAAGAAAGCTCATCCCTATAGTCCGCAATCTCGGCAAGACCGCGCCCAGTTGACAAGGTGATGACGACGCCACTGTGCGCAAGCCCGTACAATGCAGCGATTGTCCGGGGCGAGATGCGCTTCTGGCTGTTAAGGAGTGTACCGTCCATGTCAAGCGCCAGGAGCTTTGGTCTTGAGGGCATCGGTCGAGTCCTTCCTGTCGGGATCGCGTCTCTGTTGGGATCAGGACATATCGGGAGAGTGGGTGCCAGAGAAGCCGGGGTGCGTATAGCTTAGCATGGAGGCGTCCAGAGTACGGCTCAACCTGCGTTCGGCGGATGGCGGCACGCGGAAGCCATGCTCTCTCCAAGGCCTCGAAGGCCATCAGGGCCCCTTCGGCCTCTTTTTTGGGATCATGCAGAGTTCTTTATGCTCGGAAGGTCATATTAAAGTGTACGTTTTCATCATGCCGATCGGTAAAAGCCCGGTAAGTTGAGCTTTTTCTTCAAGGCGACGAAAACGTACACTTTATAGGAGGTTTCACGAGCTCGCGTGGGTTGATGTTGCGTCACCGCCCCGGTGGGGTGGGTCTCAGCCCAGAGCACCCTGGTGTTTTGGTTCAATAAGAACTGCGCATCATGGGGCCATGGGGCCGTCGACATCGTGGGACCCGTGGCCCCGCCCGGTCATGCGCGAGGCCGTGGGGACGCAGGAGTGTACACAAATTGGTGGAAATGGCCTCTCGGCGCCGTTTTGGGTCATTTGTGTACACTGTCGCGACTTGCGAGGGTCATGCGCGAGGCCGTGGGGACGCAGGAGTGTACACAAATTGGTGGAAATGGCCTCTCGGCGCCGTTTTGGGGCATTTGTGTACACTGTTGCGACTCGCGAGGGTCATGCGAGCGGCCGTGGGGACGCAGGAGTGTACACAGATCGGCGAAAATGGCCTCTCGGCATCGTTTTGGGGCATTTGTGTACACTGTTGCGACTCGCGAGGGCCGCGCGAGTGGCGCCGCCGCTAGGCTGGCGTCTTTGCCGAGACAGCAACCCTCACAAACCCCGAGGAGCCCGCTATGGAGACTGGGCAAGTACCGGGGACCCATCGGCGCAAGGTTCGGTCGCTTTCAGCTCGTCGGGCGCCTCTGGTGCGTCGAGAGATGCGCCAGGCTCACTAAGCGGGCCGTGCCGGACGACCTCCACGACCTTCTCGCGCAGGACGTACCCAACCCACATGAGAGCGAGGCGCACTATCATCGAGACGTTGCCGAGCACGTTGAACTTGATGAACTCCCAGAACCCCCGATGACGCTCAGTCCAATCCCTGAGGGCCATGCTAGCTCCCCTTCCTTGCGAGGCGCCTCTCGCCAACAGTGTTTAGGATCCGGTTGAGCACAAACTCCCAGGTAAGCGGCAGGGAAAACCACAATAGCCAGACCAGAGCGAAAAGGCCCACGCTGCCCGTCTGGAAGCCGACGAGAGCCGCTGGCAGCACCCCCGCAAGACCCCAGCCCTTGAGCTCTCGCACGATCGCATCAACCAGCCCCATCGAGACGAACTGCCCCGCGTTCTTTGCCAACGCGCGCATCGGCATGTTGTAGATGAACTCGATGCTCAGATCGGGCGTTCCGCTCTTTCGCGAGCGTCGTCTGAGCGAGCGCAGGAGGGCGCCGATCGCCCAGAAGAGCGGGCTGCGGCTTTTCCCCACGTCGCGGAAGCAGACGTTGCGGTCCATCCTGAATCTCTCATCTGGTACGTCACGCCCAAGCAGCGCCGCAAAGTGCGCATCGTCAACCTGACGCACCCTGCCCGTCTCGTAAGGCGTAAGGTCAAGACCCTCATACGGGGCCTGCGCATGCGTGCCCGCGACGTTCACGCGAGCCGAGAGGCGAATGTCCTCGCTCGATGTCCCGACCTCGATCGCGTAGAGGCCTCCCTCGACCTCCCATGAGCCGGTTCGCGCGTTGAAGTATCGAAAGGCCCTCTCGTCCAGATCGATCGTCACACGACGCGTCTCTCCCGGCTCGAGCAGAACCTTCGCGAACCCCTTGAGCTCACGCAGCGGTCTGAACACCTTGCTTCGGAGCTTGCCCACATAGAGCTGGGCGACCTCGGTGCCACTGACGTCCCCGACGTTGCTGACGTCAAACGAGACGCTCGTGCTCGTGACCTCGTTCATCTCGCTCAGCTCTATGTCCTTGAAGGCAAAGCTCGTGTACGAGAGGCCGTGCCCAAACGGATACGCGACCGGCACGGAGGCCTTCTGGTAGTATCGGTAGCCCACGTAGATGCCCTCTCGGTACGTCGCCACGGGGCCATCGCTCGGAAAGTTGTCGTAGGTTGGGGTGTCCGCAAGGCGCTTGGCCCAGGTCTCGGCCAGCTTGCCCGAGGGGTTGACCTTCCCCATGAGCACGTCGACTGCGGCGGAGGCACCTGCCTGCCCGCCTAAGGCCAAATAGAGGATGGAGCGGGCATCGGCGGCCCAATCGGTCTCGACGGCACTTCCTGCGAAGAGCAGCACGACCACGTTGCCGTTCGCCTCGCTCAGCGCATGGAGCAACTTGACCTGGTTCTGGTTGAGGCGCATGTCCGCACGATCAAGCCCCTCGCTCTCGGCGAGCTCGTCGAGGCCAAGGCACACGAGGACGACCTCTGCGTTTTGCGCAAGCGCCACCGCCGCGTTGCGCAGGCGCGCGTCCGTCGCATCGTCTACAGAGTCGGTGCGGTCAAACCCCCGCTCGAAGCCCAGAACCTTAAGCTCGCTCGTGCCGATCGCGTCCACGATGGTATCAAGCCTCGTGCAGTTCACGAGAGACGAGCCGGCGCCCTGGTAGCGCGGGTTCTGCGCAAAGTCGCCTATAAGCGCCACCTTCGTGCGCGGGAGCAGTGGCAGCAGGGGGCGCCCTGCGTCAGCTGGCTGGCCCTTGTCTGCCGAGGCGGGCTCGTTCTTGAGGAGTACGATGCCCTCGGCCGCTATACGCCTCGCGAGCTCATGGTGCGCGTCCACGTCGAACTGTCTGCCAGCGGCCACCTTGACGGCAGGCGCCGTAGAGAGTGCGAGCTCGATCGCCTCGTCGACGCGCGCGTCCACATCGGCCTCGGCCAGCTCTCCTGCCCGCACCGCCTTCACGAGCTGGCGCACCGAGTCGAGCCCGGGTGCGGGCATCTCGAAGGTGGAGCCGGCGGCGACACCGGCAACATGGTCGTTGGAACCTCCCCAGTCGGTGACGATGGCCCCCTCAAACCCCCACTCACCGCGCAGGATGTCCCTGAGCAGGTGGGGGTTCTCGTTGGCATAGCTGCCGTTGACCTTGTTGTAGCTGGTCATGATCGTCTTGGGTCGCGCCTCGCGCACCACAGTCTCGAAGGCGAATAGGTAGATCTCGCGCAGCGTCCGCTCGTCGAGCACCGAGTCCGACGCCTGGCGACGAGTTTCTTGGCTGTTGGCGGCGAAGTGCTTGGGGCAGGCGGACACGCCACTCGACTGGATGCCTCGCACGTACCCTGCAGCCATCTTACCTGCAAGCAGCGGATCCTCCGAGAGGTACTCGAAGTTGCGCCCGCAGAGGGGGCTTCGCTTGATGCAGAGGCCAAGGCCCAGCACAACGTTCACGCCTTGGTCGACGGCCTCCTCGCCAAGCGCGCGACCCAGCTCTTCGGCAAGCGCGGGATCCCAGCTGTTAGCGACCGTCACCGCCGTGGGAAAGCAGGTCGCCGGTATGGAGCCGCCAATGCCCAGATGATTGGCCGCATTGGGGTCCTGATGACGCATGCCGTGCGGGCCATCCGAAAACTGCAGCTCAGGGATGCCCAGACTTGGGTAGGCGCGCGTACCGAACGCCGTCGCCCCCGAGAGCAGCGCGCACTTCTGCTCCAGGTCCATCTTGTCGATGATGTTGTGATGCCTGAGTCCCATGTAGGCACTTCCTCCCAGTCGGTCATGTTGTAAGGATAGGTAAGGATAGGGTTTTGCCTTGCGACTCAGCACGGCAAGACCCACATGATACCTGCGTACAGTCTCCATCACGCCCCCCTAAAAGGACAGGGACTCCCACCTGTAGATGCCGCCCGTCGAGATCAGGTAAAACGACACGTCGATGCTGCCGTCGCAGATCTTGGACGAGTTTATCACGACCGTCAGGTTGGACTTGTCGCCCACAGTCCTGAGAGCCTCGAGCACCGTCGTGCTCGCGTCGACGATGATGATTTCTCTGCCGCCGATGAGCTCGGCCACCTTGGTTGCAATGTCTCGCCTAGGCTCGACGCTGTGACGCTGCCGAACGAGAAACACACGATCCAGACGGTCGGCCACAGTCGCATGCGACGGTACCTGGGGACGACAGCAAGGACGAGTTGGCCGAACGTCGGCTCAACCTCCTGCGGCGCGGGCGGGCGACTCGCAGGTGGGGAGCTCGCAGGTGGACGGCGACCTGGCGCGCTGGGACGGTCTATAGTGGCGGATCTTGCGCGTCTTTGGGTCTGGGAGCGTAGACGCCGCGCAAAGTCAAGCCTATTCTAGGGGGTGCTGTCTGGGAATGCACGACACGCGGGAGGTTTGCCATGAGGATCAGGAGAATGACGATCGACGACTACGAGGGAGTGCGTGAGTTGTGGATGTCCTGCTCCGGCATGGGACTGAATAACCTCGACGACTCAAGGGACGGGATTGAAAGATTCCTTGCGAGAAACCCCGACACATGCTTTGTAGCTGAGGATGGAAGGGTGATCGGGGCGATACTGGTTGGCCATGACGGTCGCCGGGGATACGTATACCACACCTCGGTCGACCCCGAACTGCGTCATCGAAACATAGGTACGCAGCTGGTCGAAGCCTCGCTCAGTGCACTGCGCGCGCTCAAAATCAACAAGGTTGCCTTAGTCGCCTTTGGCAGGAATGAGGGTGGGAACCTGTTCTGGGAACGACAGGGATTTAGCGTAAGGGACGACCTGGTGTATCGCGACAGAGCGCTCACGCACATGGTACGGACCGACACGTGATCTTTATGGCAGACGGTGGCCCTGCCATGTTGCGAGGTGGCCCTGCGGTAGGGCCGCGCATGCGGTGAGTCCAGGGCGGCGGCGGGGTCGCACGTGCGGTGGGGTCGTGCATGGCTCTCGTGTAGAGCACGCAGCTCGCGGCGGGGTTCACCGCGTCGGGGTAGCACGTGCGGTGGGGTCGCACCATTGGGCCTGCGTCCGCATGCCCTCAGCGAACTTGATGTCCCCACTGGGCAGGCGGACGTCCAGCGTCAGGCTGCCGCCGAGGACGGCAATGTAGCGACACAGGGAATCGATACCCGTAGCGCCCATATCGCCGCTCTCCATGTGCGACACGCGGTTCTGTGATACGCCGATGGCCTTCGCCACCTGCACCTGCGTCCTGCCGAAGGCCTTGCAAGCCTCGTGCAGGCTATATGCGTCGATCCATAGGCCACGTCTTCTGTCACGCCGCTCCATCTGGCCCCGGGAGACTTTACGCGTATCTAGGCATGCACTCAAGTGGGCCATTGCTCATCCCCCGGCCAACTTCAGATACTGTTCACCAGTTCGCTGCGGCGGTACCATCCAGGCAATCGAGCCAATCCTCTATGCATCTATGTAGTCCATGAGGCAACAACATGGCCTCCAAATATAGTTGCAAGGTCCTTCTCTGCTGCGCGTAATCCGCAACCCCCCAGGCGATAGCCCCCCCCACATGCACGTCCATCCATCAGTGCCGTCGTGTGGGCGAATGTGCACGCATATCTCCAACAGTCCCATAGTCGCAGCGCGGCATACGGGCGGGCATAATGCAGCCTTTCGCAGGCGCCGCCCATCGGACCGCCGCCCGCAAGGCCTCCCGTACCACCCGAGGAAAGTCACAAGGTGAGCGCCCCCAGGCGCAGGGCCATGTAGGCGCTCATGCCGCCGAAGAAGAGGTAGAGGAAGAGCCGATCCCGCCAGCTCGGGGGAAGCAGGCGCGAGGGGTCGCGCGGGTCCACCCAGACGATCGTCCGCTTCCCCGAGACGCAGCAGTACTTGTCCGGTATGTTGAACGGGATGTAGTCCTCCGCCGTGTACGTCACCCCACCGTACGTCCAGCGCCAGCCGCAGCCGCTGCTCCTATAGGGAGGAGGGGGATAGGAGCGGCTTTCCTCCTGGCTGGTGGCAATCGACTCCCCCTCCACCGGGACCCAATGGAGCCTGCGCCAGGCGATGTGGGCCGATAGGGCCAGGGAGAGGGCGACGTGGAGGGCGCAGACGAGCACCATCCGAAGCGAAGAGACACGAGGGGGCGCTCCGCCGATAGACCCCACGCACCCCACGAACAGCAGGGCGAGCGAGAACCACCCATACAGGGCGAACAGCACGTTGTCCATCAGGCAGCCTCCCCGAGTCGCGCCAGCGGGGCCGGAGCGGGCGGCGGCCCGCCGAGCCCGTCCGGACATGAGGGAGTGGCTTTCGCGTACATGCTGCACCTAGCTTCCCGCCCCCCCCTCCGGGGAGGCGCATCGTGGGGACGGGACCGCGGGAGAGGGGCCTGCGGGCCTTCCTGGCAAAGGCGGCATCACAGACAGAGTGCGAGGTGGCCGCCGGACTGCCGCCCTCAGCCCCCGAGGAGCAGGCGCACGAGGCCGCCCACGCCGCCCCAGGAAAATCCCAGGGCGCGCGCCCCCAGGTACAGGGTCCCGTAGGCGCCCATGACGACGTCGACGAGGTAGGAGGTGAGGCGCGCGCGCCAGCTCGGGGGCAGCAGGCGCGAGGGGTCGCGCGGGTCCACCCAGAGGGTCGCGCGGGTCCCCCTCCCGATGCGATTGAACAGGGACAGGAAACTCTGCCCGACGATGTCCGTCGCCGTGTGCGTCACGCCCCCGTACGACCAACGCCAGCCGAAGGACCATGAGCCGGAGCCCGGGCCGCCGCTCCTGACCTCGACCACCTCCCCCTCCACCGGGACCCAATGGAGCCTGCGCCAGGCGATGTGGGCGGAGAGGGCCAGGGAGAGCGCGGACCAAAGGGCCATGGCGACGGCGGAGGAGGAGAGCGGCGCGACGGCGACGATCACGAACAGGGCGAGCGTGAACCACCCGTACAGGGCGAGCAGCGCGTTGTCCATCAGGCGGCCCTCCCCGGGTCTGGAACGGGCGACGGAGTGCCGGAATCGCAGAGGCATGAGGACGAGGCCCTCGTACACATTGTCGCACCTGGCTTCCCGCCTCCCCCGCCCGGGGAGACGAATCGTTGGGACAGGGGTGCGGGGGAGCGCGCGGGCAGGGCCTCCCCCGACGCACGCCATCGTAGCGCGCCCGGGCGAGTGGTGCAAGGCCCACGGCTCACCACGTGACCCAGCCCGCGCAGATCGCGGCCGTGAGGGACACGACCAGCGGGGCGAGCGCAGCCGTGAGGCGACAGGCGAGGAGGCGGAACCTCCAGCTCGGGGGCAGGATGCGAAAAGGGTGAGCGGGGTCAACCCAGACAGTGCCGTGGCGCCCCAGGCCCAACGGTATGCTGTCCTGCGACTCGTACACCCGGCCGCAGAACTCGTAGCGCACGAAGGCGGCGGGGCGCGTTCCAGGATACCTATACTCCCCCACCAGCTCCCCCGCCACCGGGACCCAGCGCAGCCTGCGCCAGACGATGTGGGCGGAGAGGGCGAGGGCCGTGCTGGAGAGGAGAGAGGGGGTCAGGGAGTCCCCGTGGCCGCTCCCCCCCAAAGCGGAAAGGGTCGGTATCAGGAACATGAACGCGAGATAACAGTAGAACAGCGCGTTGTCCATCAGGCAGCCTCCCCGAGTCGCATTGGCGGAGCCGGAGCGGGCGGCGGCCCGCCGAGCCCGTCCGGACATGAGGGAGTGGCTTTCGCATACATGCCGCACCTGGCTTCCCGCCTCCCCTCCGGGGAGGCGAATCGTAGGGACGGGACCGCGGGGGAGGGGCCTGCGGGCCTTCCTGGCAAAGGCGACATCGCGGGCAGAGCGCGAGGTGGCCGCCGGGCCGCCGCCCTCAGCCCCCGAGGAGCAGGCGCACGAGGCCGCCCACGCCGCCCCAGGAAAGCCCCAGGGCGCGCGCCCCCAGGCACAGGGTCTCGTAGACGCCCATGACGACGTCGACGAGGTAGGAGGTGAGGCGCGCGCGCCAGCTCGGGGGCAGCAGGCGCGAGGGGTCGCGCGGGTCCACCCAGAGGGTCGCGCGGGTCCCCCTCCCGATGCGATTGAACAGGGACAGGAAACTCTGCCCGACGATGTCCGTCGCCGTGTGCGTCACGCCCCCGTACGACCAACGCCAGCCGAAGGACCATGAGCCGGAGCCCGGGCCGCCGCTCCTGACCTCGACCACCTCCCCCTCCACCGGGACCCAATGGAGCCTGCGCCAGGCGATGTGGGCGGAGAGGGCCAGGGAGAGCGCGGACCAGAGGGCCATGGCGACGGCGGAGGAGGAGAGCGGCGCGACGGCGAAGATCACGAACAGGGCGAGCGTGAACCACCCGTACAGGGCGAGCAGCGCGTTGTCCATCAGGCGGCCCTCCCCGGGTCTGGAGCGGGCGACGGAGTGCCGGAACCGCAGAGGCGTGGGGACGAGGCCCTCGTACGCATTGTCGCACCTGGCTTCCCGCCTCCCCTCCGGGGAGGCGAATCGCGGGGACGGGACTGCGGGGGAGCGCGCGGGCAGGGCCTCCCCCGACACACGCCATCGTAGCGCGCCCGGGCGAGCGGGGCAAGGCCCACGGCTCGCCACGTGACCCAGCCCGCGCAGGTCGCGGCCGTGAGGGACACGACCAGCGGGGCGAGCGCAGCCGTGAGGCGACAGGCGAGGAGGCGGAACCTCCAGCTCGGGGGCAGGATGCGGGAAGGGTGAGCGGGGTCAACCCAGACAGTGCCGTGGCGCCCCAGGCCCAACGGTATGCTGTCCTGCGACTCGTACACCCGGCCGCAGAACTCGTAGCGCACGAAGGCGACGGGGCGCGTTCCAGGATACTTATACACCCCCACCAGCTCCCCCGCCACCGGGACCCAGCGCAGCCTGCGCCAGACGATGTGGGCGGAGAGGGCGAGGGCGAGGGCCACGAAGGAGACGTAGGTCAGGGCCAGGGAGCACTGGGGACCCCCGCCCAGAGCCGACAGGGCCATCATTATGAGCAGGAGAAAGGGGTAGCCATAGAACAGCATGTCATCCATCAGGCAACCCTCCCGAGTCGTGCCGACGGGCCTGGGACCACGGAGCAGTCCGCACAGGCGGCCCCTCCGGGCTGCGGCAGCGACGCCGGCCGCAGCCCGATCTGGAGGTCCGGCTCCGTCGCGGCGGGCATCCGCACCCACTCGCTCTGGGCCGGCCAGTACCCCTCGGCCTCGACCCTCACCTGCCACCAGCCCTCGGGAACCTCCCAGGAGAAGCGCCCCCCGCCATCGGTGGCGAGCGGGTTCTCCTGCCCCCAGGGCGAGGCGTCCCACGACTCCGGATCCACGCCCGGCAGCGGGGCGTACCAGAGCGTCACCCCGGCGCCGGGGACCGGCTCGCCCGTCGCCGCGTCCACCACGGTGCCGGAGGGGTCGGCACGGATCGGGGACGGGCCTTCCGCGTACATGTCACGCTTGACCCTCTGGATCGTGTGGGCCGGGGAGGACTGCGGGGCCGCGCTGATGCCGTCCATCAGAGTAGCTCTCCGCTTCTGAGCAGCGCGTAGACCGGTATGGCACCGAAGACGAGGTAGATGAGGAGGCAGCCCCTCCGGCTCGGGGGCAGGATGCGGGAGGGGTGGTCGGGGTCCACCCAGACAGTCCCGTGGCGCCTCGTGTCGGGCAGGCCCGCGAGGTTCGGAACAACGTCGGAAGCTTCATACGCCAGGCCGCAGAACTCGTAGCGCCACGCGTAGGTGGCAACGTTATAGTACCCGACATACCCAGACTCCCCCACCATCTCCCCCGCCACCGGCACCCAGCGCAGCCTGCGCCACGCGATGGTCGCGGAGAGGGCGAGGGCCGTGCTGGAGAGGAGAGAGGGGGGCAGGGAGTCCCCGTAGCCGCTCCCTCCCAAAGCGGAAAGGGTCGGTATCAGGATCATGAACGCGAGATAACAGTAGAACAGCACGTTGTCCATCAGGCGGCCTCCCCGAGTCGCGCCGGCGGGGCCGGAGCGGGCGGCGGCCCCGCCGAGCCCATTGGGACATGAAGGAGTGGCTTTCGCGTACATGCCGCACCTAGCTTCCCGCCTCCCCACCGGGAAGGCGCGTCGTGGGGACGGGACTGCGGGGGAGGGGCCGGCGGAAGCGACATCACGGGCAGAGCGCGGGGTGGCCGCCGGGCCGCCACCCTCAGCCCCCGAGGAGCAGGCGCACGAGGCCGCCCACGCCGCCCCAGGAAAGCCCCAGGGCGCGCGCCCCCAGGTACAGGGTCCCGTAGGCGCCCATGACGACGTCGACGAGGTAGGAGGTGAGGCGCGCGCGCCAGCTCGGGGGCAGCAGGCGCGAGGGGTCGCGCGGGTCCACCCAGAGGGTCGCGCGGGTCCCCTCCCCGATGCGATTGAACGGGGGCAGGAAACTCCGCCCGACGATGTCCGTCGCCGTGTGCGTCACGCCCCCGTACGACCAACGCCAGCCGAAGGACCATGAGCCGGAGCCCGAGGCGCCGCTCCTGACCTCGATCACCTCCCCCTCCACCGGGACCCAATGGAGCCTGCGCCAGGCGATGTGGGCGGAGAGGGCCAGGGAGAGCGCGGACCAGAGGGCCATGGCGACGGCGGAGGAGGAGAGCGGCGCGACGGCGACGATCACGAACAGGGCGAGCGAGAACCACCCGTACAGGGCGAGCAGCGCGTTGTCCATCAGGCGGCCTCCCCGAGTCGTGCCAGCGGGGCCGGAAGGACAGGAAGACCTGCCCGGGCAGCACCGCCAGGCTGCGGCAGTGACGCCGGCCGCAGCCCGATCTGGAGGTCCGGCTCCGTCGCGGCGGGCATCCGCACCCACTCGCTCTGGGCCGGCCAGTACCCCTCGGCCTCGACCCTCACCTGCCACCAGCCCTCCGACACCTCCCAGGAGAAGGCGCCCCGGACGTCGGCCGCAAGCGGGTTTCCCCGCCCGTACGGGACTGCGTCCCACGGCTCTGGGCCCCTCCCTTCGCGCCACGGCAAGTCCCGGATGCCGCCGTCGCCGGCCCGACCTGTAGCGCGCGGGTCGGGGGGCGAGGCCGGCGGCTCGCCGGGAGCGCAGGGGCGTGGGGGCGTGACTGTCGCGTACATGCCGCGCCCCCGCCCCTCCCGCCCGGGGAGGCGGGGGCGCGGCGGAGGGGCGCCGACGGGGACGCGGGTCACGGGACGACCCCCCAAAGGCGCAGGGCGAAGTAGGCGCTCACGCCGCCGAAGGTAAGGTAGGAGAGGAGCCGCAGCCCCCAGGTCGAGGGCAGCAGGCGCGAGGGGTCGCGCGGGTCCACCCAGAGGGTCGTCCGCTTCTCCCAGGCGAAGAGGTAATCACCCGGCGTGTAGTCCTCCGCCGTGTACGTCACCCCACAATACGTCCAGCGCCAGCCGCAGCCGCTGCTCCTATAGATGTTTGGGGGATAGGGGGGGCCTGCCTCCTGGCTGGCGACGATCGGCTCCCCCTCCACCGGGACCCAGCGGAGCCTGCGCCAGGCGATGTGGGCGGAGAGGCCCAGGGAGAGGGCGGCGTGGAGGGCGAAGACGAGCGTCATCCGAAGCTCGGAGACGCGAGCGGGCACGTCGCCCATGGACCCCACGCACCCCGTGAACAGCAGGGCGAGTGAGAACCAGACGTACAGGGCGAGCAGCGCGTTGTCCATCAGGCGGCCTTTCCGAGGGCTGCGGGTGGGCCGGAGGGGGCGAGGACCCGCTCCGGCGACCCGGGTGCGGCGGACGGGGACAGCCGCGCCATGGGGACCATGACGCCCTCCGCTGCGGCGGACGGCACGTAGAGCCACCCGCTCTGGGCGGGTCGGTACCCCTCCGCCTCGACCCTCACCTGGTACCAGCCCTCCGGCACCTCCCAGGCGAAGGATCCCCGGTCGTCGGTCACGAGCGGGTTTCCCTGCCCGCACGAGGAGGCGTCCCACGGCTCGGGCTCCGCGCCCTCGAAGGGCCTATACCAGAGCGTCACCCTGGCGCCGGGGATGGGCGCCCCCGTGTCCGCGTCGCGAACGCTGCCGGAGGGGTCTATGCGGGCTGCGGACCTGGAGCCCCTTCTCTCGTACCACAGCAGGTCCCAGATGATGCTCCTGTCGATCCAGCCTATCGCGAAGGAGTTGACGAGCCCGAAGACCCCCAGGACGACGCCCAGCTCGGGTGCGACGGCGACGCAGGCGATCGAGAGGCCGACGTTCACGGCGCCGAGAGCCTCTGCCAGATCCATCCTTTGATTGAGGCTTGCCCTCTCCTCGTCGGAGAGGTCCATATGGCCAATCACACCCCTGATGTGACCGTATCTCACCCTCTGCACGCCAAAGGACACTGCCGATGAGACAACGGACGCTACCCCCACGGCCCTGCCCGGTGACTCGAGACGCCCAAACACCTCCTTGACCGCATCCATGTACTCCTTGCTCGCGCAGTACTTCTCCCAGGTCTGGAGGCCCGTCCCGGCGCCGAACATCACGAGGTCCACGTTCGTCACCCCGCCAGGGCCGTCGATGGTCCTCATGTAGCAGGAGCTGCCGTCGCTAGTCTTGTAGGGGCCACCCACCATGCCCGGGGAGCCGATGACCTTCCCCCTTGCCACGGGGAGGTACGTGCGCCCCACGGGCTCGTAACCCTGCTCGATCGCCTCCTCGACGGTCGCGGGCGCGCCGGCCTGGCGGGCCTCCTCGGCCTCCCGCCTCGTGACCGTTATCGTCGCGGGGCCGTCCCCGTCCCCGAACAGCGTGGGGGAGTGGTAGGTGTAGCGCACGGAGCCGTCGGGGAGCCTCTCCGGCGTCACCGTGACGTCCTCCCACCCGGCGGGCCTCGCGGCTGTCGGCGCGGGGGCCGCGCCCGGGGCGGGGAGGCCGTCCGCGACCTCCCTGGGTCTGACCTTGTAGGACACCGAGAGGGACCCCGGCACGTAGTCGTGGTCGGACGGGTCGAACCAGCCCTCGGCGACCCAGAGGCCGGCGGACCCGTCCCACGCGAGGTCCATGCACTTCCTCTCCGTGCCCTTGACGCTGACCACGCGGGCCGCCTCGATGCGCTCGGGCGGGACGTCGAAGGCGGCCTCGAAGCGGAAGGGGTGCTCGCCGTGGTAGGAGGAGAGCAGGAAGGTGTAGCTGGCCGGGTCGCCCCCCAGGAGGTCGTGGTCCCCGCCGTCGTAGCGCATGACGAAGGAGGTCACGCCTGCGGCCGCGGGGTCGAAGAGCACGGTCCCCCTGGCGGAGGAGCCCCCGCAGGAGGCGCTGACGGCGTACTCCCAGCCCTCGACGGGCGAGGACACGGAGACCTCGGCCTCGTAGGCGCCGGAGGCGGAGGCCGTGGCACTCCCGGCGGGGACCCCGCCCACGCGCAGCTCGACCCTGGACCCGGCGGGGGCGTTTCCCCTCACGGAGAAGGTGCCGGAGGCCGTGACCTCCGGGACGGAGATTGACAGCGGCGAGCTGAGGTCCGCCACCGAGCCGACGACCTCGCTCGCGGGGGCGCCGCCGCTCCTGAGGGCGACGCTCGCGTAGCTGAGGGAGGATGCCTCGCCCGCCGGCACCTCGCAGAGCACCTCGACGCTCCCCGAGGGGGCACCCGTCGGGACGTAGAGCTTCCTGCCGCTGAGCGACCAGTCCGCCGTGGCGCCGTCGACCCTCACCTCCCGGACGTCCGTCGAGGCGGGGACGCCAAGCGTCACGGCGCCCACCGAGACGTCGGCCGACGGCTCGGCGAGGCCCCAGCGGACCGTCAGCTCGACCAGGCCGTCGTCCAGGCGCCGGGCGGAGTAGGAGCAGGCGGCGGGGTCGAGCAGGGCATGGGTGCCGTCGCTGGCGGACACGCCCAACCCGTGCTCTACCGCCCAGGAGTAGGCGAATGAGCCCCTCGGGCACGAGAGGGTGAGCGCGTCGCAGCCCTCGAAGGTGGTGTCGTCTATGGAGGTGACGGAGGCGGGGAGCTCGACGGAGGCGAGCGACGAGCAGCCCGCGAAGGCCAGGGCGCCGAGGCGCCGCACGCCCTCGGAGAGCCTGACGGAGGCGAGCGACGAGCAGCCGTCGAAGGAGTGCGCCCCGAGCGTGCCCACGGACCCGGGCACCTCGACGGAGGCCAGGGAGGAGCAGCGGGCGAAGGCGGACGTGCCCACGGAGGAGAGCGTGGGCGGCAGCGACAGCGAGGTCGCCTGCGCGCAGTCCTCGTAGGCCGAGTCGCCCACCGAGGTCACCCCGGCGGGGACCTCGAGGGCGGCCGGCAGCGACGTGCAGCGGGCGAAGGCGTAGGAGCCCACGGAGGTGACGGTGTCGGGGAGCTCGACCGAGGCGAGGGAGGAGCAGCCCCTGAAGGCGCCCGCGGCGACGCGGGTCGAGCCGGGGGCGAGCCTGGCGGAGGCGAGGCCCGACCCCTCGAAGGGCCCGGCCCCCCAGGGGGCCTCGCCCTCCGTGGACTCCAGCGAGGCGGGGAGCTCGACGGAGGCGAGCGACGAGCAGCCCGCGAAGGCCAGGGCGCCGAGGCGCCGCACGCCCTCGGAGAGCCTGACGGAGGCGAGCGACGAGCAGCCGTCGAAGGAGTGCGCCCCGAGCGTGCCCACGGACCCGGGCACCTCGACGGAGGCCAGGGAGGAGCAGCGGGCGAAGGCGGACGTGCCCACGGAGGAGAGCGTGGGCGGCAGCGACAGCGAGGTCGCCTGCGCGCAGTCCTCGTAGGCCGAGTCGCCCACCGAGGTCACCCCGGCGGGGACCTCGAGGGCGGCCGGCAGCGACGTGCAGCGGGCGAAGGCGTAGGAGCCCACGGAGGTGACGGTGTCGGGGAGCTCGACCGAGGCGAGGGAGGAGCAGCCCCTGAAGGCGCCCGCGGCGACGCGGGTCGAGCCGGGGGCGAGCCTGGCGGAGGCGAGGCCCGACCCCTCGAAGGGCCCGGCCCCCCAGGGGGCCTCGCCCTCCGTGGACTCCAGCGAGGCGGGGAGCTCGACGGAGGCGAGCGACGAGCAGCCCGCGAAGGCCAGGGCGCCGAGGCGCCGCACGCCCTCGGAGAGCCTGACGGAGGCGAGCGACGAGCAGCCGTCGAAGGAGTGCGCCCCGAGCGTGCCCACGGACCCGGGCACCTCGACGGAGGCCAGGGAGGAGCAGCGGGCGAAGGCGGACGTGCCCACGGAGGAGAGCGTGGGCGGCAGCGACAGCGAGGTCGCCTGCGCGCAGTCCTCGTAGGCCGAGTCGCCCACCGAGGTCACCCCGGCGGGGACCTCGAGGGCGGCCGGCAGCGACGTGCAGCGGGCGAAGGCGTAGGAGCCCACGGAGGTGACGGTGTCGGGGAGCTCGACCGAGGCGAGGGAGGAGCAGCCCCTGAAGGCGCCCGCGGCGACGCGGGTCGAGCCGGGGGCGAGCCTGGCGGAGGCGAGGCCCGACCCCTCGAAGGGCCCGGCCCCCCAGGGGGCCTCGCCCTCCGTGGACTCCAGCGAGGCGGGGAGCTCGACGGAGGCGAGCGACGAGCAGCCCGCGAAGGCCAGGGCGCCGAGGCGCCGCACGCCCTCGGAGAGCCTGACGGAGGCGAGCGACGAGCAGCCGTCGAAGGAGTGCGCCCCGAGCGTGCCCACGGACCCGGGCACCTCGACGGAGGCCAGGGAGGAGCAGCGGGCGAAGGCGGACGTGCCCACGGAGGAGAGCGTGGGCGGCAGCGACAGCGAGGTCGCCTGCGCGCAGTCCTCGTAGGCCGAGTCGCCCACCGAGGTCACCCCGGCGGGGACCTCGAGGGCGGCCGGCAGCGACGTGCAGCGGGCGAAGGCGTAGGAGCCCACGGAGGTGACGGTGTCGGGGAGCTCGACCGAGGCGAGGGAGGAGCAGCCCCTGAAGGCGCCCGCGGCGACGCGGGTCGAGCCGGGGGCGAGCCTGGCGGAGGCGAGGCCCGACCCCTCGAAGGGCCCGGCCCCCCAGGGGGCCTCGCCCTCCGTGGACTCCAGCGAGGCGGGGAGCTCGACCGAGGCGAGCGACGAGCAGCCCGCGAAGGCCAGGGCGCCGAGGCGCCGCACGCCCTCGGAGAGCCTGACGGAGGTGAGCGACGTGCAGCCGTCGAAGGAGTGCGCCCCGAGCGTGCCCACGGACCCGGGCACCTCGACGGAGCGCAGCGACGTGTGGCCGGACAGGGCCGAGTTGGCGATGCTCACCACCTTGGAGCCGCCGAGCTCCTCGGGGATGGAGAGCTCGGTGGCGTCGCCCGCGTATCCCGTCACCTCGACGCCGCCGGAGACCTGCCGGTAGCTGAACCCCTCCTCGGGGGCCGCAGACTGCAGCTCTGCGTCGCCGTCAGCCTCCTCGCCGGTGTCGGCGGGCGCTGGCTCGCCGGATGACGCGCCGTCATCCTGCGACGCCTGCT
Organism: Olsenella sp. oral taxon 807; assembly: GCF_001189515.2. Classification (NCBI taxonomy): domain Bacteria; kingdom Bacillati; phylum Actinomycetota; class Coriobacteriia; order Coriobacteriales; family Atopobiaceae; genus Olsenella; species Olsenella sp. oral taxon 807. The sequence goes on along the minus strand of NZ_CP012069.2, from coordinate 3,140,202 downwards.
GCGCGTCCCCCGCTCCGCTCGGCGACGCCTGGGATGCGCCAAGGTGCAGCGCCTGGGCGGCGACCTTGGCGTACGCGCAGTCCGGGACCATCCCCACGACCAGCGCCATGGACAGGAACGCCGACAGGACACTTCTCGCGACCCTCATCATGCCACTCCCCTTCACACGAACCACTCAAGTCGTAAAAAATCCTAGGACTTTCCGGTATCACATGCAAGACGCGGAATCAAGATTGTAACAAAGCGGCCGGGGGGATCGGCGCCCTCCCGCGCCCCGCACGGTCCGTTCCGGCCACGAGCGCGGGCCCACGGGTCACGCCAAGCCAACACCCGCCCCTCCCAGGTAGGCCTCCCTGTCCAATACGCCCTCCCTGGCGCTTACGATCACGTTCATAGGCATGACCGCCATGCGGGGCAGATAGTTCACCGCAAGAACGAGCGGGTGACAGATTAGGTACAGCGGCGTGTCGAGCCCAAGGCCCATATATCGACCGCAGCGATGACGCATTGCCCAGGGCCTGAGCGACCGGCTCCTTAGCGGGAGCCTCGTCGACGAACTCACAGCCCGATCTCCCCTGACGTCAGTCAGCACAGGCCGCAAGCCACCTGCCGCCTAGGGTCCCTCGGCCTCTTGCCATGCGAGGATTGTCACCCCACCCATCACCCGCGCCGCAAGGTGTGCTCCCTCCTGCCGCGATCGGGCCATCCGACCCGAATACGGCACCTTGGCACACTCAACAAGACGCGCTCCACCTCGAAGAAGTTCGGCCACATACCCTCACGGGGGCTTGCCGGAAGAGGGGTTGGTCGCACTCCTTGCCGACAGGGCTAATCCAGCTCCTTGGCACCCGTCCAGAGCTGCCAGTACTCGCCGCGCCGGGCCAGAAGCCCATCGTGCGTGCCACGCTCCACGATGCGACCGTGATCGAGCACCATGATCGCGTCGGCGTTACGCACGGTCGAGAGGCGATGGGCTATCACGAACACGGTGCGCCCGGCCATGAGCTGGTCCATGCCGCGTGCGATCAGGGCCTCGGTACGCGTATCGATGCTCGAGGTCGCCTCGTCTAGGATGAGCACCGGCGGGTCCGCCACCGCCGCACGCGCGATGGAGATGAGCTGGCGCTGCCCCTGGCTCAGGCTCGCCCCGTCCGCACTGATGGACGTGTCGTAGCCCTTGGGCAGGCGGCTGATGAAGGAGTCGGCATTCGCTATCTGGGCCGCGCGTCGCACCTCATCATCGGTCGCGTCAAGCTTGCCAAAGCGTATGTTGTCCGCGATGGTCCCCGCGAAGAGGTGGGTATCCTGCAGCACGATGCCAAGGGATGCACGCAGGTCGGGCTTGCAGATGGCACGTATGTCGATGTCGTCGTAGGAGATCGACCCCGAGCGGATGTCATAGAAACGGTTGATGAGGTTCGTGATAGTTGTCTTGCCGGCACCGGTCGCGCCCACGAAGGCAATCTTCTGGCCCGGCCTCGCCCAAAGCGAGAGATCCTCGAGGATGGTCTGGCCAGCCAGGTAACCAAAGTTCACGTGCTCCAGGCGCACGTCACCGGCAAGGGCAACACAGCTGCCGTCCCCCTTGCGCCAGCGCCACGCGCGGCAGGACTCGCTGACGCCCGCCACCTTGGTCGCCTCGCCCTCAACACACTCAAGGTGGGTCACGCCCTCGTCCGTCTCGGCCGGAAGCTCCATCACCTCAAAGATGCGCTCCGCGCCCGCAAGGGCGGTGAGCAGGAAGTTACCCAACTGCGTGAGCTGGTTTATGGGCATGGCCGCCTGCCGGACGAACACGAGGTAGCTGGCGAGACTACCCGCGTCCATCTGCCCAAAGAGCGCCATGAGGGCCCCCACCACGGCCACGATGGCATAGTTGGCGTATGACACGGCCACCGTCACGGGCACCATGGTCGCGGCATAGGCCTGTGCGCTCGTGCCCGTCTGCCGCAGGTCGTCGTTGAGCGCCCGAAAGCCCGCGAGGTTCTGCCCCTCATGATTGAAGGCCTTGATCACCTTCTGGCCGCTCGTCATCTCCTCTATGTAGCCGTCAAGCAGGCCCAGCGATTCTTGCTGGCGCGAGAAGTAGCGCTTTGAGCGTCGACCCGAGAAGCGTACGTAGAGCACGATGAGCGCGTCACACACGAGCGTGATCAGGGTGAGGCGCCAGTTGAGCGCGAGCAACAGAGCGACCGTGCCCACGGTCTGTATCAGCGCCTGGACCATGTTCGCGAAGCTGTTGTTGAGCGCCTCCGAGACCGTGTCCACGTCATTGGTGAAGAAGCTCATGATGTCGCCGCTACGTCGGGAGTCGAACCACGAGAGCGGCAGGGTCTGAATGTGGGCGAGCAGGTCGCGACGGATGTCAAAGACGATGCGCTGGGCCGCGTGGACCATCGTCTGCGTGTAGCCGAGACAGGCCACCACACCCAGCGCGTAGATGCCGGCCGTCAGGGCAATACCTGACGTGAAGCCGCCTGCGTCTCCTCTTCCCACCGCGTTCACGACCGGCTTGATCATGTAGGTGCCCACGAGATTGGCAAGTCCCGAGACGCTCACGAGCAAAGCTACCGCAAGCAGCTGGAACCGCGCGTGGCCAAGGTAGCCGGTAAGCTTGCGCAGCGTACGACCAAGATCCTGCGGCGCTCTCGGCGCATCTGCTCTAGCTGCCATGGCGCACCTCTGCCCCATCCTCGCCGCCGTCACCCGGGTGGACGGCCTGCGCGCCTGCGTTCAGCGCCGATTGCGCCGCTCCGACGGCCTCGTGGAGCGAGGCCACGCCCTGCGAGGCGCACAGCTCCTGGTAGATATGATCGTGCATGAGCAGCTCAGCGTGGGTGCCCGTCGCGTGCACGCGCCCGTCGTCCAAGATGACTATCTGGTCTGACTCCACGACGGAACTCACGCGCTGCGCGACGATGACCTTGGTCATACCGCCGAGCGCCGCGAGGCCGGAGCGTATCCTTGCATCGGTCTTCATGTCGACGGCGCTCGTCGAGTCGTCGAACACAATGACCTTAGGGTGCTTGAGGAGCGTACGCGCGATGCAGAGGCGCTGCTTCTGCCCACCCGACACATTGACGCCACCCTGGCCGAGGTCACCGTCAAGGCCACCTATCCTCTCTAGGAACTCGTCCGCACAGGCGACGCGACAGGCCTCGAGCAGCTCCTCATCCGTGGCGTCGGGGTTTCCCCAGCGCAGGTTGTCACGGACGGTGCCCGAGAAGAGCACGTTCTTCTGCAGCACGATGCCCACTGCCTCGCGAAGCGACGCGAGGTCGTAGTCGCGCACATCGTGCCCTCCCACCTCGACCACTCCCGTACTCGCGTCATAGAGGCGGGCGATCAGTTGCACGAGCGAGGTCTTGCCCGAGCCGGTACCACCGAGGATGCCCACCGTGGAACCCGGGGCAAAGTACAGACTCACGTGCTCGAGCACGTCCTTCCTGGCGTTCGCGCTGTACTTGAACGAGACGTCGCAGAAGCGCACCCCACCGTCAGGCACCGACGTCAGGCCATCTTTCGCGCTCGTGAGCGCGGGTCTCTCTCGCAGGACCTCACAGATGCGGTGGATGCTCGTAATAGCTCGCGCGAGCAGCAAGAACACGCTCGAGATCATCATCAGGGAGTTCATGATGAGTAGCACGTAACTCATGAACCCGGTAAGCGTGCCCACCCCGAGCGTGCCCGCCATGATCATCTGCCCACCAAACCAGAGGAGGCACACGCTTGCGACGCCCATTGACAACTGAAAGATCGGCGTGTTGAGCACGGCTATCCTGAAGGTTCGGGTAGAGCTCTTGGCCAGTAGCTCGTTCACGCGCTCGAAGCGCTCGGCGACGTAATCCTCCCGCACATAAGCCTTGATGGCGCGTATCGCGACGAGGTCCTCCTGCAGAGCCTCGTTGAGGCGGTCCATCGCACCCTGCATCACACCGTAGAGGGGAGCCACACGCAATACGATGATGGCGAGGACGACCGCCAGGACCGGCAGCGTCACAAGGAACACCAGTGCGAGCTGAACGCTCATGGTGCAGGCGATCAGAAGGCCCATCACGAGCATGATGGGACCCCTCAAAAGGGGTCGAAAGCCCATCATGAGGGCGTTCTGCACGACGGTGACGTCGGTGGTCATGCGCGTGACCAGGGAGGACGTCTCGAACTCATCGAGATTGGAGAAGGCGAAGCCCTGCAGGTGAGCATACTCCGCTTCCCGGAGATTCGCGCCAAAGCCCATCGCGGCACGTGCGGAGGCGCGTGCGTAGCCCAAGCCACATCCACCAGCGACGAGGGCCGTCACAAGCATCTGCGCGCCCGAAAGATAGATGAGGTCGAGCTTGGCCTGGGCTATGCCCACGTCCACGATGTACGCCATCTGAAAGGGAATCGTCAGCTCGAGCACCGACTCGGCGAAGGCAAATATCGTCGCGAGTGCAAAGTCGCGCCGGTAGCGCCCAAGGTAGCGGGCCACCAGGCCAAGGTCACCCTTCGCTGCCATTGCCGTCTCCGTCCTCACCTGATCGCCGCCGTACGCACGTGCCGCCCAAAGGCTTCTGACGCCCGGCCAAACGCAAGCGGTCTGTCGGGTGCTTAGTCCTATGGCAACGGTAGTCTCTTTTGGTCCCTCTCGCAAACGTCAATGGCGCAAATGCAAAATCTTGGGCGAATCAGCAGGAATGGCGGCGGGGACAGGAGGGCTGGGACGGGGGCGTCGGGGTGGCGTGGGACACCTCACGCAAAAGCGCATTCTGATCTCGGCGGCTCACGGAAAAGCGCATTCCGTGCGCACGCAATCACGCAGAGTGCGCCTTTCCGTGATGTCGCACGCACAGAGTGCGCTTTTCCGTAGAGTGCGCTTTTCCTGAGCTGGGCAAACGTCGAGACACCTCACGCAAAAGCGCATTCTATGCCCAGCGGCTCACGGAAAAGCGCATTCTGGGGAGCTGCCCTCACGGAAAAACGCACTGCGTCCACTGCCCCACAGAAGACCGGACGCGCGGCTCACGGAAAAGCGCATTCTCCATCCCGCGCACGTACAGAGTGCATCTTTACGTGAGAAGCCACGAGCAGGGCGCCCATCCGTGAGGCACGCTCTTGCCTACCTAAGAAACAGAGCGCTTCTTAAGGTGACTCCGGACGAGACCCACGACCGTAGGCACAAGTGACACAGCCACGATACCCACGACGAGCAGCTCGAAGTGCTCCTTCACAAACTCGATGCCACCAAAGAAGTAGCCCAAGAGCGTGAACAGCGTTGACCAGGTGATGCCACCAAGCACGTTCCAGAGCACAAAGTTGTGCCACTTCATACCGCCCATGCCCGCAATGAACGGCACGAACGTGCGAATGAACGGAAAGAAGCGCCCCAAGAAGATGGCCAAGTGGCCCCACTTATCAAGAAACACCTGACTTTTCTCCATGCGCTCGGGTGTCATGGCCTTGACCCTGCCCGACGCGACGATCTTGCGCCCAAAGAAGTGGCCAATCATAAAATTGCACTGGTCACCCAAGATGGCCGCCACCCACACGATGCCGAGCAAGATGAAGATGTTGAAACCACCGCCATCACCGCCATGCGCAAAGAAGCCCGAGGCGAAAAGCAGGGAATCGCCTGGCAGAAAGGGAAAGAAGACGACGCCCGTCTCGATAAAGATAATGAGGAAAACGAAGCCATAGGAGACGAAGGGCCCCATCTCGATAGCAGCTTCTATGGACTTACGGGGGTTACGCAACAGATTGACGATGAAGTTGACGAAGTCCATATACGAGGCCCGTTTCTTGGCAGTGGGGAGCAAGACAGGAAGCGCATGTCACGATGTGCACATGCAGCGCGCTCGATGGGAGCGGACGCCCGCCAGAGGCCCCTTATGGCTGCTACCTTCCGGTCCTGACCAGGTTCGAGGTGTGACGCCGCCCGCACCCGTCGAGCGCGCTAACAGACTAATTTTAGCAAACCCTTCCCCACGCGACGAGGCCGCACAAACAGCACATCAAAAGCGCGAAAGGTCGCGGGCGGATTCTCTCCTCTCTTATATTCTTCTCTCTTATATATGTAGGGTCGGCACAGTCACGACCCTCATCGATCCGCCTAGGCCACGCGTGCGTCTCTTTGGTCCTCTCCCCGTCGCTCATCCCAGCGAACCTCGAGACCGTCGGGACGGCGGGCATCTTCGTAGCAAAGACCTACGTATCGAGCGCGCTGAGCGGGAACTCCACGGAAGCCGACGCAAGCGCGAAGTGAGTGAATCACTCACTTCAGGAACATGATGTGAGTGATTTCTCGACCAAAAATTGGTGTTACCTTCGGAGAACAAAATACATACGGCCAGGTCAGAGGCTTACTGAACAGTATCTCGAAGTGAGTGAATCACTCACATCGCGTGGGGAGGGGCGGAACGGCGGGGATGAAGACGGCGAGGTACTGGGACGAGTGAGGGCGTCGTAAGCGGCGACACCCCGTAAGCTGTACCTTTAATTTCCGCTCTTCGATCATCAGGCTGCTTCTCTCCTCGTTCGGTTCTACGACCATAGGTAGCGCAAGGACCTCGCGCATATCGACAGCCACGCCGGCGACCCCCGGTCCTCGGGGTCGAGCGCCGACAGCCAGCAACCGATCATAACCTTCTCGCAACGTGCCAGAATTTCCAGCACCCACAGGTCCGGTAGTCGCCTCCTCTCCATATAGACCATGAGATCATCCAGGTAGAAGAGCCGCCCCGTAACGTTCATGCCGACGCCAAACCTCGTGACGAGAAGATTCACATCCGAATAGACGTCGTCGAAGCCCTCAAATACCATGTCGCAGCTCCCTGAGGGTGCATTAGGCTCGTGCAGGTCGTCGATGTGCAGCGTCAGGGCGCCTCCCGTCACGTCCAGACCCGCGAGCCTCCCGTCGTGCACCTGCGGCAACTGCGTGACATCGCGCAGAAGGTATCTTTCCTCATCCATACAGTATCCAGCTCTCATATGCAACACGTAACGGTTTCCCGAGAGCGAGGCCACCGAGCCAGCCACCAACAGCTACGAGGCACTCACCCGGCCTCATCGGTACTCCTCAGGAATGCCCCAGCCATTATCTTTCAGCCACTTTATCATTTTTCTGGTCAAGTGGGGAGCCACCTTCCCGTCATGCCCCCCAGGTCCCATCCATATTCAAAGACTTATAGTCACCTTTGAAATGAATATGTGGCTGAGCGCCAGAAGCAGTATTCCCGGTGTCGACACGATCCACTTCCTTTGGTGCCTGGCGTCTGCCAACCTGCTTCTGCATTTGATTGGGCGAGGTTGACTTAACCTTGGGCGTATCTGGTTTAGTCTGATCTTCTGCCGCACCCTTTTCAGTAGCGCCCTGCTCGGTCTCAGCCTGTCCGGCCTCAGCCTCGGCTGCTCCCTTCTCGGCACCACCTTCTGCAGCGGTGGCACCCTCTTCGACGGTAGCGGCGCCCTCCTCGGTAGCTGTGGCTGTGCCCTCGATAGCCTCACCCACAGTCTCGGAGCCAGTCTCCTCAGCCTCCTCAGCCACCCCACTGCCCAGCGCCCCGAGAAGAGGGCCGAGGGCCTTGGCGACACCCTTACCCAAAGCACTGAGTCCAGGCGTGGCCTTCTTCTCCACATCACTCATCCCGGCAGATTCTGGGGCCGTGGCAAGTGCCTTTGTAATGAATGACCGTGTATCGAGCGGATTAAGCGCCACGACGAGCGCGAGGAATACGCTCATGAACCTTCTGAACCACTTGTTTGTCATGCCAACTCCTTCCATGCCCATCACACCTTAGTGCGCCTTGCCTGTGTAGCCTTTAACCCGCATGATGGCAACCACGGAAACGGGCAGGCCACCTCGCGAAGTGAGTGAATCACTCACTTCAGGAACATGATGTGAGTGATTTCTCGACCAAAAATTGGTGTTACCTTCGGAGAACAAAATACATAAGGCCAGGTCAGAGGATTACTGAACAGTATCTCGAAGTGAGTGAATCACTCACTTCAGGAATATGATGTGAGTGATTCACTCACATCGCGCGGGGAGGGGCGACGGGAGCGAGGCGGCACGGGAGAAGACGACGAGGTGGTGGGGATGGGCGGGACGGCGGGGGCGAAGGCGGCGAGGTACGGGGACGAGTGAGGGCGTCGTAAGCGGCGACGCCCCGTAAGCTGTACGTTTTCGTCGCCTTACAGAAACACTACCTGGGTGTTTATCGAGCGACGTGACGAAACATACAGTTTGGAGGGACTCCCAAGCATGAGTGGGCAGAACGGCCCTCGAGAGGACCGTTCTGCGAGAGTCTAAATGCGAACCGAAAAAATCTACCTCCCGGCCCCGGCCTCGCACACCTCCGCTCAGTGGTGCCTGCGAATGCGCTGGTAGCTCTCGAAGTAGGGGTCGAAGTTGGGTTCCGTGTCCGAGTTCGAGGGACGCCAGTCGCGATGCTTGATGATCGTCGACTGAAAGCCAAAGTAGGTATCGATGTAGCGTATGATCTGATCGAGCTTGTCGAGCTGTGCCTCGGGATAGTCCTGGCCCGTGAGGTGGACCATCTCGATACCTACGGAGTAGGAGTTCATGCCGTAGGAGGTGTAACCTGACCACGGCGTGACGCCGTAAAGGTCGTCCCCGTTGCCCTTGCCGTCGTTGGACCCGACGCCAAACTTGCTATCAAAGTCCCCAGGACCACCCCAGCCCGCATGGTGCAGGATCTGGTTCAGGCGCCCGCACTGAACGAGTGACCCGTCGCGCCCTATCACGAAGTGCGCCGCCACGGCACCACTTCGCGAGTTCTTCCAACCCTCAACGACGCTGGCGGGGCTACCCGCAACCTCGGTGTCGTGGAGCACGATGTACTTCTGGACAGCCTTCGTGCCGTGGTTGAAGTGCTCTCCCTGGATCCACTGAGCCCCCAGCTCAAGGGCGCCGGTCGTCTCGTTAAAGTGGTACTCGACGCCGTCGATCGTGGCACTGCCCGTCTGCAGGTGGCCTCCCGCGTCGTCGCAGTAGACGGCCTTGCCGCCATCGTTTCCCCCCGAACCGTCGTCTGTGGCAACCCACTTCCAGCCGCGCTGCACGTTGTCAGGGGCGGGTGTACCGCTGCCAGCCTGAGCCCCATCTTCCGTCTTGGCCGGGTCAGGTCCCGAGAACGTTATTCCTTGATCCAGCTTTTTGGCATCGGACGTGTTCTCGACGACCTCCGGTGTCACAGGCTGCGGCTGCGGCGCATCACCGTCTGGCGACGCGGCTGGGGAGGCGTCACTCACCGTGTCTTGCGAGCGCGACGGCGAGAGGGCAAAGGCAACGGCACAGCCCACGCCGGCAACGAGCACCACCGCCACAATAAGGTTTCTGAGCCACGCATGACTTCTGTATCCCACAGTCCACACCTCTCTCAGGCCAAGAGCCAACACTCACAGGTCCCATGATAGCGCTGTTGCGCACGCGACACTCACTTGCGCTACTCTACCGACAAAGGACGGACGAGGATAACGTCCGGAAGAGCCGGCGGACGAGGATGGCGCGAGGGAAGGCCGTCGGACGGCAAGGGGCCGCAGACGGCAAGGGGCCGCCGGGCGGCAGCGATGACAGCCAAGACGCGAGGATGCGAGGACACCATGATTAACCGCTTCTGCAAGATGCCGCTTTGGGAGTGCAACGATACGCTGGTGAGGGTCGCGCAGGGGCAGCAGCCCGCAGAGCTCGTGATCAAGGACGCGCACCTGGTGAGCGTCGACACGCGCGAGCTGCTGGAGCACGCAGACATCGCCATCGCCTGCGGGCGCATAGCCTACCTGGGCATAGGTGGCCACTCGGCAGCCCACTGCATAGGCAAGACCACCGAGGTCGTCGACGCCAACGGACTCTTTGCCGCGCCCGGCCTCCTCGACAGCCACATACACATCGAGTCATCGATGGTGGGGCCCTCCGAGTACGCGCGCGCCGTCGTGCCGCACGGAACCGTGGGCATCTACGCGGACCCGCACGAGGTCGCAAACGTCTGCGGCCTCGACGGCGTACGCGCGATGTGGGAGGACGCGGCTCGCACGCCGCTCAAGACGATGCTCACAACACCCTCCTGCGTACCCGCCGTCACGGACGTCGAGGATACGGGCGCTAGCATCGACGCCGCGCAGATCGCAGAGTCCATGACATGGCCCGAGACCTGCGCCCTCGGAGAGATGATGAACTTCCCGGGCATCCTGGCGTGCGAGAAGAACGCCTTAGACGAGGTGCGCGAGACCCTCAAGACCGACCGCGTCGTGACCGGCCACTACGTGACTCCCGACATCGATCGCGGACTTGCGGCCTACATCGCCTCGGGCGCCTCGTGCTGCCACGAGTCGGGCAGCGTCGCCGACGTGCTCGCCAAGCTCCGCATGGGTATGTATGCGCAGCTCAGACAGGGGTCGGCATGGCTCAACCTCCCGGGGTATCTGCCCCAGCTCATCGAAAGTGGCGTGGACATGCACCACTGCCTGCTCTGCACGGACGACTCTCACCCCCACACCATCGTGAGCGACGGGCACATGGACCGCGTGGTGCGCGACGCCGTTGCGCTGGGCCTCGACGCGGTCGTGGCGCTGCAGCTGGCCACGATCAACGTGGCGGAGTACTTTGGCGTGGGGCGCGACATGGGATCCATAGCCCCCGGCAAGTGCGCGGACATCGTACTCTTTGAGGACCTGCGCGACTTCAGGGCGGTCAGGGTCTGGATCGACGGGAGTCAGGTGGCCGAGCGAGGGCAGGCCCTCTTTGACGTGAGGCCCTTCGCGTGGCCCACGTTCATGACGAGCACGATGAACCTGGGCGGGCAGCTCTGTCCCCAATCGTTTGAGTTCAGGGAGGGAGAGGGCCGCCCCGACGGCAGCTGCCAAGTGCGTGCGATGGCCGTAAGCGGTGGAGACACGATCACGCAAGACAGCGTGGTCGAGGTGCCCGTTCGGGGAGGCAAGCTTATGGCTGACCCCGACCATGACATACTCAAGGTATGCGTCTTCGACCGCCACCACGCAGACGCAGGAACCTTCTCCCACGGCTTCGCAACGGGCTTTGGCATACACGGGGCGCTCGCGCAGACCGTGAGCCACGACGCCCACAACCTCCTCGTGATGGGCGACAACGACGCGGACATGCTGCTCGCGGCCCGCACGCTCGAGGCCTGCGGCGGCGGCGAGGTGGCCGTCCAGGATGGCAAGGTGCTGGCGCTCGTTGAGCTTCCCGTCTGCGGGCTCATGAGCGACGGGCGCGTGGAGGTCGTGAGCGAGAAGGTCTCGAGGATCGAGGAGGCCTGGCGCACCATGGGCTGCAGGCTGCCCTCACCCTTCATGACCATGGGCGTGATGTCACTCGCCTGCATCCCGGTGCTGCGCCAGACCAATCGCGGCTACGTGAACTGCGTCAGCTTCCAGACGGAGCCACTGATCGTGGAGGAGACCGCATAGAGCCGCTGCGGGAGCAGGCGCCCGGCTCGTCCATGGCAGGCGCCCGGCTCGTCTAGTATAGTCATGGGTGATTTCTGCTTCACGAAAGAGGAGGGATCCATGGCCATTCTTGCCGCCTACGCCGTTCCGCATCCACCACTCATCGTCCACGCCGTCGGTCACGGTCGCGAGGAGGAGATCCAAGCGACCGTCGCTGCCTATCGCGAGATGGGAAGGCGCATCTGCGAGCTCTCGCCCGAGACCCTCGTCATCTCGTCTCCGCACTCGATCATGTACAGGGACTACCTGCACATCTCGCCCGGATCCGCAGCCTCTGGGAACTTCGGCCACTTTGGTGCCCCAAAGGCATGTCACCACGTGCGCTACGACGAGGCGTTCGTGAGCTCACTTGGGGCTGCAGCGGCGGCAGATGACCTTGCCGCCGGCACCGAGGGCGAGCAAGACCCTGCGCTCGACCACGCGACTATGGTCCCGCTGCACTTCATAGAGGAGGCCTATCGCGAGGCGGGGCGCGATATGGACTTTAGGGTTGTTCGCATAGGAATCTCGGGACTTTCCCCTGCGGCGCACTACCGCCTGGGCACGCTGATACAGCGAGTGGCCGACGTGCTCGGCAGGCGGGTCGTCTACGTGGCGTCAGGGGACCTCTCGCACAAGCTCACGAAGGACGGGCCCTACGGCTTTGCGCCCGAGGGACCCACGTTCGACCGCATCGTGTGCGACGCGTTCTTGTCAGGAGACTTCCTGCCGCTACTCGCGATGGACCCACGCCTCGCCGAGCGGGCGGCCGAGTGCGGCCTGCGCAGCTTCCAGATGATGGCAGGAGCACTCGACCAGACAGAGATTCACCCCGAGCTGCTCAGTTACGAGGGACCCTTTGGCGTGGGCTATGCCGTGGCCGCCTTCACGCCCTGCGGACCCGAGCGCGGCTGCCCAAAGCGTGACTACCTCAGCGTGTACGAGAAAGCCCGCGCCCGCGAGCAGTCAGGGCGCAGGGCGTCCGAGGATCCCTATGTACGTCTGGCTCGTCTCTCGCTCGAGACCCATGTGCGCGACGGGGGGCGCGTGCGACTTCCGGACGACCTGCCCAAAGATCTCGCGCTGCCCGATGAGCTCGCGACGACACGGGCAGGCTGCTTTGTGTCGCTCAAGAAGGACGGTGAGCTCAGGGGCTGCATCGGAACCATCGCCCCTACGAGGGAGAGCCTCGCTGCAGAGATCTGCGCCAACGCCGTGAGCGCTGCGGTGCATGACCCGCGCTTTGCTCCTGTGCGCGTAGATGAGCTCGACGAGCTTGTCTACGACGTGGACGTGCTGAGTCCCCCAGAGCCGATCGAAGGTCCCGAGCAGCTCGACGTGCGCCGCTACGGCGTCATCGTAAGCACGGATGACGGAAGGTGCGGCCTTTTGCTCCCAGACCTCGACGGCGTGGACACGGTGGACGAGCAGATAGACATCGCCGCACGCAAGGGAGGCATCGATCTTGCGCGCGACAGCTGGCGACTCGAGCGCTTCGAGGTCGTGCGCCACACATGAGCGCCTGTACGACCGTGCCTCGGTCCCCCACTGCGGCCGCCGCCACGGCCACCCCCACCGCGACCGCAGCCGCCGCCACAACCAGAGCCGCGACCACCGTCACCTGCGACGTCTGCCCGCACGCCTGCCGCATCCCCGAGGGTGGCATGGGGCGCTGCCGTGCTCGAGGCAACGTGGGCGGGCGCATTGTGGCCACAGGCTATGGCCACATCACCTCGCTTGCGCTCGACCCCGTCGAGAAGAAGCCGCTCGCCCGCTGGCGACCGGGAAAGCTGCTGCTCTCGGCTGGGTTTTATGGCTGCAACCTGCGCTGCCCCTTCTGTCAGAACTGGCAGATCTCGCAAGCGGGAGAGCATGACGTCCCCTGGCAAGAGATCACGCCCGCAGAGCTGGTCGAGACCGCCCGCGGCGCACACAGGCGCGACGGGCGCGTCGTGGGGATCGCCCACACCTATAACGAGCCGCTCGTCGTCTGGGAGTACATTCGCGACGTGGGCACGCTCGCACACGAGGCCGACTTGGCCAACGTGCTCGTCTCGAGCGGTTGCGCACGCCCGCACATCATAGACGCGCTCGCGCCCCTCATCGACGCAGCAAACATCGACCTCAAGAGCTTCCAAGCCAGAACCTACGAGCGCTATGGGGGCGATCTGGACACCGTGCGCGCAGCCATCGAGCGGCTCGCGGCTGAACCCAGCTGCCACCTTGAGGTCACGACCCTCGTCGTGCCGGGCGAGAACGACTCTGTCCAAGAGATCGAGGCCATGGCCAAGTGGCTAGCCTCCCTGGACGGAGACATCACCTACCACCTGACGCGCTTCTTTCCCAACTGGCTCATGCAAGACCGTGGCCCGACGCCCGTTAAGGACATACGCGCCCTCGTGGAGGTGGCGCGTCGCTGGCTTCCCCACGTGTATGCGGGCAACTGCTAGCCCCTACCGCTCGCCTCCGGACCCAAGTCCGGAGGCACGGCATGTCACGCAACACTCAGGGGCGCCCCGCCACGGCGCGCAGCACCGTGGCGCCCGGGGGCGACTCAGGGCTACCTGCGATGGGCGCGGTAGTACGCGATGAGGGCCTTGGTGCTCTCGTCTTGGGTGGCGAGGGCCTCGTCGTTGTGGAAGGCGGGTGTGATCTGCTTGGCAAGCTGCTTGCCCAGCTCGACGCCCCACTGGTCGTAGGAGTCGATCCCCCATACGCTGCCCTCGACGAAGGTGATGTGCTCGTAGAGCGCGATCAGCGCCCCCAGCGTGCGAGCATCGAGCGTATCACCAAAGATGGAGGTCGTCGGGCGGTTTCCGGCAAAGCAGCGCGCTGGCACCATCCACTCTGCCGTACCCTCGGCGCGCACCTCCTCGGCCGTCTTTCCAAAGGCCAGGGCCTTGGTCTGGGCAAGGAAGTTCGCCAAGAAGAGCTCGTGGACGTCCTGCTCGCCGTCCTTGGCGGGGTTGGGCGTGTTGGCAAACGCGATGAAGTCCGCTGGGATAAGACGAGTGCCCTGGTGGATGAGCTGGTAGAAGGCATGCTGGCCGTTGGTGCCTGCCTCGCCCCAGAATATCTCGCCGGTCTTGGTGGTGACGGGCGTCCCATCCCAGCGCGTCGACTTACCGTTGGACTCCATCGTGAGCTGCTGCAGGTATGCGGGAAAGCGATGCAGGTACTGGTCATAGGGCAGGACGGCATGGCTCTCGGCACCCCAGAAGTTGACGTACCACACGTTGACGAGTCCCATGAGGGCGACGACGTTCTCCTCGAGCGGCGTCTTACAGAAGTAGCCATCTATGTCGTGGAAGCCCTGCAGGAACTGAGAGAAGCGCTCGGGACCAAAGGCAATGATAAGGGAGAGGCCCACGGCGGCGTCAACCGAGTAGCGCCCGCCGACCCAGCTCCAGAAGCCAAAGGCGTTCTCGGGGTCGATGCCAAAGTCGGAGACGAGCTTAAGGTTGGTCGAGACGGCCACGAAGTGCCGCTTGATGGCCTCTGTCAGCGACCTGTCGGAGCCGTCGATAGCCCCTTGTGCCTTCAGGCCCTCGAGCAGCCATGCCTTCGCCTCGCGAGCGTTGGTCATGGTCTCGAGCGTGGTGAAGGTCTTGGAGACGACAATCACGAGCGTGGTCTCGGGGTCGAGGTCACGGGTCTTCTCGGCCATGTCGTTGGGGTCGATGTTGGAGACGTAGCGCACCTGAACGCCACCATCCGCATAGGGCTTGAGCGCCTCGTACACCATAACTGGACCCAGGTCCGATCCGCCTATGCCTATGGAGATGACGTTCTCGATCCTCTTGCCCGTGACACCCTTCCACTCGCCAGAGCGAACCCTCTGTGAGAAGGCGTACATGCGGTCGAGCACCTCATGAACATCCTTGACGCAATCCTGCCCGTCTACGACGAGCGTGCCGGCCTCACGCGCAGGACGACGAAGCGCCGTGTGGAGCACCGCTCGATCCTCTGTCGTATTGATGTGCACGCCATCAAACATAGCCGAGCGCCTCTCCTCGAGGCCAATGGCCTTGGCTAGGGCGACGAGGAGCTTGAGGGTCTCGTCGGTCACGAGGTTCTTCGAGAGGTCAAAGTGCAGCCCTGCGGCATCAAAGCTGAGCTTCTTCACGCGCTGGGGATCGTTGGCGAACAGCTGCTTGAGGGTAACCGACTCCTTGAGCTTGTCAAAGTGCTTCTGCAGCGCCTTCCACTCTGAGGTCTGGGTCACGTCGATCGGTGCGGGAACGTTTGCCATGTCTGCTCCTCTGCCTTGAGTCCTGCCGCCGATGCGCCGATGCGACACCGGCACATAATAATAGTTCCATGATAGCCGATGGGAGGGTGTTCCGAACCAAGATAGCGCGTCGAAGCGCTCAGCGTCAGTAGGGCTCGCCGAGCGGGGGAAGCTGCTTGAGGCGCGCCCACATAAGTTGCTTCTGACGCTGGTCCAAAAGGGCTGCCGCGAAGCCACCGAGGTTCACGGCGCGCATGCCCAGAAGGGGCACGACCCAACCGGCCTCAAGCGCAGACTGGCGTGCGTCAGGAAGTGAGGAGAGCTCGTCCGCATAGGCCCCGCGCACCGCAGCTGCGGCCGCGTCATCGCAGATGATGAGCGTCGAGGGATCAAGGGTAACGACAGTCCGCACGAGCGTGTCTGCGGTAAGACTTCGACCGTCACGCAAACACGTCGCGGCCGCACACCAATCCTCGGGCGCATAGCCCAAAGCCGCGAGCGACGCCCTGAGCGCGTCACCATCCGCACCCGAGAGCAGGGCCGCCCCCTCCCGTTCCTGCCGCGAGAGCTCCCCCTTGAGGAAGCACACGCTCGAGAAGGCGTTGCCTGCCAGGACGACACCTGCGGCCTCGAGCCTCGCGACTTCGGTGGCCACCTTGTTCACGAAGGCGAGCCTGCGCTCATCTCGCGTTGTTGCCATCTCGCCCCTCCGCCCTACTCGAACGCTCGACTGAAACTTCACGAATACCATTCTATAGCTGCAACCGTCCCACGTTCTGGGTATAAGCGCTGCATACGCAATGACCGCGCACTCATGCGCACGTTAGAGGAGAGACCAATGTCCAACGCACTGACCGCTTCCGATTTTGACCAGCTTGTCGCCGGGGCGGACAAGCCCGTCCTCGTTGACTTCTGGGCAGCCTGGTGTGGCCCCTGCCGGGCCCTGGGCCCCGTGGTAGAGGAGGTCGCAGAGGAGATGTCCGAGAGGCTCGACGTCTACAAGTGCAACGTCGACGAGGAGTCGGAGCTTGCCCAGCAGTTTCAGATCGTCTCCATTCCCACACTCATCCTCTTCAAGGGCGGCAAGGCCGTTCACACCATGGTCGGCAGCATGCCGAAGGCCGATCTCATAAAAGAGATCGAAGCAAATCTGTAAGGCTTGTACTCAGCTTTTACTCGTCGGTAGTTGATCATGACGAGTCGTCGGTTTGCCGTAAGCCGCCTGTTTCCGGTGGCATTCTCGCGTTCGGTTCGTGTAGTCGGGACGGCTGCATATGCGGTCGTCCCTTTGTTTTGGAGTGTGGTCGCAGGTGAGTACCCAAAGCAAGAGGGCGCATCGGACGTTTGCCAGGCTCGTGCGTGATAACCTGCGCACCATCATCGTGGTTGTAGCCGCACTCATCTTCATGCGGCTTGCGCAGGAGATCCTCGCGGGCGAGGCCGTCAAACTCGATTCCTGGGCCTATGAGCTGGTCGTCGTCTATATGCGCAGACCGTGGCTCACGCCCGTCATGCAATCGATCTCCGAGCTCGCGCTACCGGTGGTCCTGATCGTGATGCTGCTCGCCGTCGAGGCATTTGCGCCGGGCAGACGGCCCGCAATCTGTGCGGGAGTCAACCTCGTACTCGTACTCGTACTCAACGTGGTGCTCAAGCAGATCGTCCACCGCCCCCGCCCCGAGGGTTTTCGCCTCATCGCCGAGACAGGGTACAGCTTCCCCTCTGGCCACTCCATGATCGCAATGGCGTTCTACGGACTGCTCGCATGGATGGTGTGGCACTACGAGAGGGACCGCTTCGTCAAGTACCTCTGCATGAGCGGGTTTACGCTCGTCGTGGTAGCGGTGGGGCTCAGTAGGATCTACTTGGGAGTTCACTATGCCACCGACGTGCTGGCAGGATTTTGCGTCTCGCTCATGTGGCTGGGGCTCTACACCAAGATCTTCGTACCGCTCTTTTTGCCAGACGGAACAGGCCCCCAAGCTGTGGACAGAAAGCCCGAGGTGTCCTCGCCTAGCTCGCGAGCTGGATAATCTCGGCCGAGAGGACCTGCCCTTCCTCGGCCATGATCCGCCCCATGCTGGGTCCGCTCGCACGTGGATGGGTGGGGCTTCCGGGGTTCATGACCAGAGTGCCGTAGCGCTTGTCCCTCTCTACGAGGGGGCGATGTGTGTGACCGCAGACAGCGACGTCGCAG
Organism: Olsenella sp. oral taxon 807; assembly: GCF_001189515.2. Taxonomy (NCBI): domain Bacteria; kingdom Bacillati; phylum Actinomycetota; class Coriobacteriia; order Coriobacteriales; family Atopobiaceae; genus Olsenella; species Olsenella sp. oral taxon 807. The sequence goes on along the minus strand of NZ_CP012069.2, from coordinate 3,122,329 downwards.
ACGGCAAGGTCAAGGCGCTCTCGATAATGACATACCTGCCAGCGTAGCTTACTCGAGTAGAAGCGATAGTCTCGCTTGGCGAAGGGGCCGTAGTCGTACCCGTAGTCATTGTTGCCGATGCAGAACTTCACCGGTGCGATGTCCTCGAGCCTGTGCAGGTCTCTCGCCGAGCAGATGTCGCCCGCATGCACAATGACATCAGCACCCTCAAGCGCATGGAGCAGCACGTCAGAGAGGTACCCGTGTGTATCGGCGATGATGTCGTATCGCATGCCTCACCCCATCAGAGTCCGAGGGCGCGCTTGAGTGTCACGACGCGCCTCCGCGAGACCGGTATCTTCTTTTCCGGTATGTTCTTGATGCCCAGCTGCAGGATGCCACTTGCGATGACCTCAATGTCCTCGACATGCTCGAGGTTCACGATGTATCCACGATGCACGCGGAAGAAACCGTGCGTGGTAAGCTTCTGCTCGAGCTTCGCGAGCGAGACGGTCGAGAGAAAGCGTTCGCTCCCGGTATAGATGCAGGAGTAGTCGTCCTTGGCCTCGATGTAGTGAATCTGGCTCACCGGAATGAGCACCTTGCGCCCACCCTTCTCGACCGGAATGCGCTCGACGGAGGACTGCGCGTGGGTGATGGGCTTGCTGCGCGCCTCCACCTTGTCGAGCGAGTGGATGAGCCTGTCGGTCTCGACGGGTTTCATCAGGTAGTCGATGGCGTCCACGTTGAATGCCCTAAGCGCATACTCGCTGTAGGCCGTCACGAAGACGACCGCAGGCGGGTTCTTGAGTTGATGCAGGGCCTCCGCAAGCTGCATGCCCGAGGTCTTGGGCATGGCAATATCCAAAAAGAGCACCTCGATGCCACGACGGCGGTTAACATTCTCCTTGCGACGGACGAGGGCCTCGACTGCCTCCCTCGCGTTGGAGGCCTCCTCTATGCAGTCGATACGACCCGTCTCCTCGAGCAGGAACCTCAGCTCGGAGCGCGCAGGCTCCTCGTCATCGACGATAAGCGCGTTCATCATGCGGCAATCACCTAGCCTTCTTTGCCCTAGACGAAGACACGACGTCGGACCACGTAGCGCGCGGACGCCCCGTGCCTTGTTGATGAGCCCTGTTCCATCAATACTACTCCTTGATCTTCGCGGCGTCAGGGGCGGCCCCCATGAGCTTGAGCGTGACGGCCGTTCCGGCCCCCTCCTTCGACATGATCTCGACGCCGGAGCCTCGGCCGTAGAACCTCTCTATGCGATCGGCCACGTTCCTGATGGCGATACCCGCTCCCCTCTTGCCACCGCTCGCCAAGTGGTTCAGCGACGGCTCGGCGAGCAGGTTCTTGGCAGCCTCCTCGCTCATGCCCAAGCCGTCGTCGGCCACCGCTATCAGGACGTCGTCGCCGTCCGTGGTCGCCTGCACGTCGATGTGGAGGGGTCCCTCGTCGCGCATGCCATGACGCACGGCATTCTCGACGAGGGGCTGCACGATGAAGCCCGGGACAAGGAGCTGCTCGACGCCGAGCTCTATGGCCTCCGACTCGATGATGCGGCTCGCCCCAAAGCGCGCCTTCTCGATCTTGAGGTAGCGTTTGGTCTGGGCTAGCTCCTCCGAGAGTGGGATCAGGGACTCGGAGCTCTCTAGTGTCCGGCGGTAGTACACGGAGAACTCGCGCAAAAGGTCGCGGGCCCGTACCGCATTCGTGCGCGTGAGGGCGGCTATCGTGTTGAGCGTGTTGAAGAGGAAGTGGGGGTTTATCTGGGCCTGCAGCGCCTTTACCTCGGCGCGGGCGGCAAGCTCCGCCTGAGCCTCGAGCTCATAGGCAGAGAGCTGGGTGGAGAGCAGCTCTCCGAAGCCGCGGGCGATGGCCAGCTGCGTGCGGTCCACCTCGCGACCGTGACGGTAGTAGAGCTTGAGGGTTCCCTCGATGCTATCGGCCACCCTAAGCGGGGCAAAGATCCCCACAGGTAAAGACAGCTCACGCGGACCTCGTTCCTCGTCCAAGACCGTGCCCACCCATTCGTCCTCCCCGAGGTTCGAGAAGGTTTGCATGCGGCCGGACTTGAGTACCTTCTTGGTCGCGGGTGAGTTGGCCGTGCCCCCCGTATAGCCAAGAACCCCATCGCCCACGTAGGCGAGGGTCTTGGTGGTGTCCGTGATGGAGATGGCGGCGGCACTCGTCTCGGCAAGGAGCAGCTGACAGACCGCAGCGGCGTTCTCTCGGGTGAGTCCACCCGACATGTGCCTGAGCGTCGCGGAGGCAACGCGCAGGGTGCGCTCCGTCGCCTGCGAGCGCAGGTCGTCCGGGGCAAGCAGGACGGACCCCGTCATGGTGATGATGACGGCAAGGCCAGCTCCCGCAACCATAGACGCGACCAAGCTGCTCGTACCGATGCCCCAGGAGAGGAGCCCCAAAAACGCTGCGGTCGCAACGAACAGGAACCCCCGGATGAGGAAGGCGAAGTGGGCGGATGTCCACCTGCGCACCTTATGCATCAGCCGTCTCCCCACTTGGAGGGCAGTCTCGACACTGCGGCCTCGTCACGGGTGTAGGCCTGCCCATGTGGAGCAGGCGCTTGGCGAGGGGTGCGTCCTGCCAGAGACTGCCCATGATGCGGGGCCAATAGGTCTGAAACTCGAAGTAGCTCTCCGAGACGCTCCTCGCCCACCTGCGCGCGCGCAGGCGCCCCACCAGCAGTATGCGCAGATACGCGAGGCGCTCGGGTCCAAAGATCACCCGCATGAGCGCGGTGAGGGCGATACGGGCATGCACCTCGGACGAGAGCCAGATCGCGGGATAGGGCCTCAGCGACTCGGGACGCACCTGGCGCATGCCGATGGTCGCGTTGGCTCGGTCGAGCTTGGCAAGCTCATACTCCCAGCGGTAGACGTCCTGCAGGAAGCGAGCGGCGCGCGAGGGCATCTCGGGAGGCAGGTGACGCACGCGCCACTTGTTGTCAAACCACACGTCCAGGCCTAGCATCCTGAGGTTTAGCAGATAGTCGAGATCCTCTCCCCGCGTGATGGTCGGATCGAAGGCGACGCTGGCGTACGCCTCGGCGGTGATCGCAAAGCAGCCTCCGCAGATGGAGTTCGAGCGCGAGATGCGCGTGGCCGACAGGGCCCGATGCATCCACTCGTTGAATTCCTCGCGCTTCGCCCAGAAGCGGTCTCGCAGGCGCGGGCCGTCCATCGCGGCAAAGGGGGAGTCCTCCCTATCGATAAAGTATCCGCTCTTGGCATAGATGGAAAGGCCCTGCCTCGTCTCCATCCCCAGGCCGTAGGTGGCGTCAAGGAGAAAATCTTCGTCGAGGATAACCTCGTCGTCATCCAAAAACACCGCGACGTCATGTCCGAGCACGGCGCAGGCCGCCAGCCCCATGTTCCTGATGGCGCCATAGCCCCTGAGCGAGATGGGATCCCCGCTCAGCCCTGGCGCCACGCGATCGACCGCTCGTGCGATCTCGCCTGCCTCGCGTGCACCCACCACAAGCGGGTGCAGATCAGGATGCATGCGACAGATCCCATCGACACGTGCGCGAGCCGCATCCTCGCAGCCGCCGGAGGCAACGAGGAGCACGATGACCCTGAGCACCCCCCGCACCATCTCAAGCGAGTCAAGGCAGGACTCGAGCTCGGGAAGCGGCTTGAGGACGGCCGTCGCGTGGTCGTAGGCACCGACGCGCCCAATCTCGGCAGACTCGTCCCCCTCGGTCCAATATGACGGTATGACGATGGCGGGGTTCAAGGTGGCTAGATCCTCTCGGTCACATGGCGGTCAGTTCCGCCCCCCGTCGCGTCTCCGCCCCCAAGGACGGGCGGCTCGCCGATGGACGTCCGTCCACCACCTGCGGTATCTTCCCTGGCAGCGAAGTCACGGACGAGGGGGCTGCCAAGAAGCGCGCGCCAGAGCGGAAGGCCCAGAACATAGAGAACAACGGCCTCGCCGATACCGGTGGCCAGAAGGCCAAACAGATACATGAGCGCATACGAGTCATCGAGCGAGATCGAGGTGAACGGAATCGTGTAGAACCCTATGCCCTTTAGCATGAGGGGGAGGTAGGCCGGCACGATGAGCGCGTTTGCGACCACAGGGCCAAGCACGGCGAGCCGAGGGTGCCTGCGCAGGCGCCAGGTGCACCACGCGCCGACAAGCGTCGCCAGGGAGCCAAAGACAACGTCAAGCATGCCGAGCATCCCCGTACCCGACACGGCGATGTTGGCGATGTTGGCGACGGCACAGCCAAGGGCAAGGCCCGGCACGGCATCAGGACTCAGGAGTGCCAGGACGCAGAGCGCCTCGGAGAGCCTGAACTGGATGGGACCCCACGCGAGGCTACCCAAAAAGAGCAGGCACACCAAGGTGGTTGCGGCATAGAGCGCAGCGATGGAGGCAATGCGCGAGACGCGTTGCGCCGTGAGGAGGGCAACACGTCCCCTAGCGTCTGACGGCGGCTTTTGAGACGAGCCGGGCGAAGCGATCAATGCGCGAGACCTCCTGGGCGATGATGGGCGACAGACCACACACCGTCTGTCGCGTGGGTCTTGACAAACGGAGGCAGAACCATTCCCATTCTAACCCGTGTTTGCCTCGCATGGCCACCTGAAGCCTGTCTCAATCATCGTTTTTACCACATCCGCGCCCGAGAGCGGGGCGGAGGGCCTGGAGGCGCGGGGCAAGGGACCTCGGACAAGGGGCGCGGAGAGGACGGGGAACCTGATGTCAACGCCCATCGCCCTGAGCTCGCGGGACAAGGGGGCGGGGAGAGGGCCAGGGAAGTAATGCTGGGTTTTCGGCGCCTTCTTAGCCCACAATTGGCAGCCTGATGGTGTCCCGGCCTGGCCCGGGGTGCGCTCTCAGCGAGGCCCCCTGCCTAGACTACGCCTTTCCGTGAGGTGCCGGGCCGAGGCTTGCGGGCCCTAGCGCAACCCCCCGCCAGACTGGCGGGGGGTTGCCCGGACGCATTTGCCCAGTTGAGCCATTTTCCATAGTGCCCCGCAGGCTGGCGGGGGGTTGCGCCCCACGCCTTCCGGGCGGCGACGTGACGGAAAAGCGCATTCTGCGCAACATGGGAGCCGCAGACTGCGCCTTTCCGTGAGACGCCGGGCCGGGATGTGCCCCTCCGCAGGTCCGCGCGCGGCCCCGGCGCCGTCCCCTGCGGGCTTGGCGACCGCCACGCGCGGGCGGTGGCCCATGGCTCTCCGCAGCCGGGCGCAGGCTCTCAGGGCAGGCGACGGCTCGGGTCTGTGTCCAGCGGGTTAAGGAAGTGCCGGGGAGTCAGGATAATGCTGTCAGGCTACCCTGAGGCAGGTGGTTCTGATACAGGTGACCCCGAGGCGGGTAACTCCGAGAACCCCCCAACACAGCCGGAAGACAAGGATCCGGTAGGCTATCGACATACTCCGCGTCTATAGGGCACGGAGCCTCAGGAAGCTGGGCATGTACGACAAGGCACAGCTCCTGCAGCTCCTCAGGAGAGAGGCCGGCATGAGATAGTACGCTGTCAAGACGCTTGTGGGTATGCGGGATACGCCGATAACCTGCCGGTACTTCGCCCACAGCCGTTGCAGGATACAATCGGGAGTATCTGGCGGCGCGTCTCACACTGCCACTCGGCGGTGAACGTGCAGTACGGAACGTTCAGTGGCGAGTGGCAGTGCGTCCGGTACGCTCGAGGGCGAGTGGCAGTGCCTCTCACACTGCCACTCGGCGGTGAACGTGCGGGGCGGAACGTTCAGGGTCGAGTGGCAGTGCGTCCGGTACGCTCGAGGGCGAGTGGCAGTGCGCCGTACACTGCCACTCGGTGGTGAACGTGCGAAGCGGAACGCTCAGGGGCGAGTGGCAGTGTAGTCCTCACTGCCAGACGGCATCGAGCGTACCGTATCGGTACGATCGGGGGCGAGTGGCAGTGCGTCCGGTACGCTCGGGGGCGAGTGGCAGTGTACTTCACACTGCCACTCGGCGGTGAGCGTACCGGGTGGTGCGTCTCACACTGCCACTCGGTGGTGAACGTTCGGGGCGGAATATTCAAGGCTGAGTGGCGGTGCTGGCCGGGACGGACTCCGAACCCGCAGCCGTTGCGCTAACGTCAAGATACCCCGGCCGGGGTGTGACATGGGCCTTATCCTTACCCGGAGACGGCCCTTCGCGGAGAGAGTCTCTTTACGGACAGGACGGTTTCTCGACTGGTTGGGCGGATTTGTTCTGTGTCTCCCTAACGCAGGCGGCCCCGACGGACCTGGTCAAGCAGCCTCTCGTAGCTCCTCTGGAAGCGCTCCCCCTCGCTTCCCGGCGCGTCCGCAGCCTTCACGATACCGTGCTCGTCAGAGACGAGGAAGAACTCGTCGTAGCCCAACTCTCCGTTGTCAAGGTCATCGAGGAGGCTCTTGCTTCTCTCGACAGGAATGCCTAAGGTCCGTGCCAGATCCTCAACAAGCGACGTCGCCCCCGAAGGTGCCGAGTCCTCAGGAATCCCCCAGACGAGGGTGCCCTCGCTCACGATCCAGACGCTTTCGGGCGAGACTCCCGTCACAAGACCCTCATACCAGGACTCCCTCGCACGCGCAATGAGCGCGGACGTCGAACGGCAGGCCAAGGACTTATGGGGTCCCACCGTCATGGCCGCACGCCCACTCTCGTCGACGATGAGCATCAGCACGCCGTCTGGGTGCAGGGCACCGCCGTCTGCAAGCGTCCACTCGATGTGCTGCTTGGCCCAGGCGACGAGCGCCTTGTCCATCTCTCCGCTGTTGACGTGGCGACGCCCGAGGGCGCGAAGGTGTCGGTTCTCCAGGGGCAGACGGGCACCAGCAAGCCGCCAGCGGCAGACGAGCTCGGGTTTCCCAAGCTGGAACGCCCCGTCAGTCTGAGCTGCTCCCGTCCTCGCCACGGTATCCCCAGGTGCTCGCATCGCGCTAGCCTCACGCTCCCCATATGCCCGTCACATCCCCACCCGCGTCGATCCTCCGCATTCCCCCGAAGGCCGTGGGGCCAGATGACCGGACGATTATCACGACTTCCATCCTTTGCGCTCACAGAGACTCTACGCCTACTTCGGCGCTTTGCGCAAGCGTTGGTAAGAGGTCGACGCAACCGCCCCGCAGGCTGAGAGACATCGGGGGGCTGGTGGGAGTCGACGCGGCACGGAGCAACCGCCCCGCAGGCTGGCGGGCGGTTGCTCGAGCACGTTTGCCCAGTTGAGGCATTTTTCATAGTGCCCCGCAGCGTGGCGGGCGGTTTCCCGGCGGACGAGCTGTTGTCCCGCGCCTCCCGCATCTCCCTGCCGACCGGGCGGTTGCTCAGCGCCTCCCGGGCGGTTGCCCGCACCTCCCGGCCTGCCCGGCGCCTCCTGCGCCTCCCGCAGGTTGCGCCGGGCGGGCAAGAGACTATCCCTCGCCCACCCGCAGAGACTACTCGACAATATCCCCAGGCCTTGGGTCTTGCCTGTTCAAGACAACCATGAGGGAAACGCCAGCAGCGAGCAAGACGATGGTCAGGGCCAAGATCGGAAGCTTGTCCGCCACCTCCTCGCCACTCAGCGGCACGCAGGTGGCGATCACCGAGAGGATGAGCAGGGCAACGGGCAGATACGTGATGACCTTGAGCACCGCGCCCTTACCAGGCACCTTGAAGGGGCGCCTGGTGTCAGGGTCAGATGCGCGCAGGCTCAAAAACGCCGGAAACATGGGTACGTAGGCAAGGAGCAGAAAGACGATCTGAGCGGCAAAGAGCACCCAGAAGTCGAAACCCGTGAAGACGGAGACGGCACAGAGTATCGAGGCGACGACTCCGTTGGTCAGAGAGGCGCCGTTGGGCATGCCGGTCTTGGGATCCTTGTGGCCCATGAAGCCAGGAAGGTTATGGTCCTCGGCGGACTTTGCGGCAACAGTGTTGACGCCAAGAGACCAGGACACCATATTGCCAATCAGCGTGAGCAGAAACACGACGCTCACGACGACAAAGATCGGCGACGCCGTACCGACCATCACGGACAGCGCGTCGGAGATACCGGAGTCAACGGTAAGGTCGGCGACGGGAATGGCGACACCGATGCCGAAGGCCGAGACCAAATACACGACCGCGATGGCGGCACCGGCATAGACAATGGCCTGCGGGATCTGTCGCTGCGGCTCGTCCATCTCGTCGGTGTAGGTGGCGAGCACCTCAAAGCCCATGAAGTTGAACAGGATGATAGAGAGGTACGTGAGCGAGCTCGTGTCTGCGAGGTTGGGGAGGTAGGTGCTGATATCTCCCGCGTTCGCGTTGCCATGCTGGCTCATGTACATGAAGCCGAGCACTCCAAGGACGATTGCGATGCCAACCTTCAGGACGGCCCCCACGTTCACGAGCCATGCCGCGTCAGACGCCTTCGAGAAGCTCACGAAGACGACGGTCCAGATGAACGCAAGCTCTATGGCGAGCGATGGGACGCTCCCGAGCTGGATGCCCATCAGCGTCCCTATGGTGTCCGGAAACACCAGCGCGAGAGACGCCATCCACAGGGGAAAGTTCACCCAATAGGACCACGCGACAAAGCCCGCAACCCGCTTGCCAAAGGCGCGCTTCACCCAATCGTACACGCCGCCCTCATCGTCGGGGTAGGTAGACCCGAGCTCCGAGACGATCATACCGTAGGGCAAAAGGAACGTGATGATGAGCATGAGCCACCAGAAGTACTGCGAGTTTCCGATCGCCGCTGCAGGCGCTGCGGCCTCTGCCACGAATACGACGCAGATCATATTCAGAATAGCGTCAAGCAGGCTGAATCTCTTTGTACCAGCCATGGTTGTCCTTTCAAGCGGTGCGGAGGCGCCCTCCTCAGGGGCGCCCCCATCGTATGGAGCCGGGTTAGCCAACCTGGGGCGCAGGCTCCTGCTGCGTGATGCAGTGGATGTTCCCGCCGCCATAGACGACCTGGTCTGACTTGACGCCAACGACCGTGTAGCTACCCTCTCCCCACGTCTCGTCGTATATCCTCCGGAGGGTCTCTATGGCCAAGGCGTCATTCTCGTCGCCGTACTGAGGCGTGATGATGCCCTTGTTGGTCACGAGGTAGTTCATGTAGGAGGCGATCAGCGGCTCATCGGGCACACGAGGCTCAGCGTTCTCGTCGACGTCAATGGTGTCGCAGGCCTCTTGGGTCATGTAGAGCGGCTTGACAGGCATCGGGAGCTTGTATACCTTAAGCTTGCGTCCCTTGGCGTCAGTCGCACCCGAAAGGGTCTCGAAGGCGGCATGACACTCCCTATAGAAGGGGTAGTCGGGATCGTCAGTCCAGATGCAGGCCATGACACCGGGCGCGATGAAGGTCGCCACGTCATCGATATGCCCGTTGGTCTCGTCGGGATCGATGCCATCCTTGACCCAGATGATCTTCTCGACGTTCAGGTACTTGGCAAGCTGTTCATCCATATATCTGCGAAGCTCCTCGGACCACGGCTCGAGGTCGCTCACGCTGGCGTTCCTGCCTGGAGAGAGTAGACACATATCAGTGACGACACAGGTCCCCTCCCCGTCTACGGTGATGGAGCCGCCCTCAAGGATGAGGCTATCGGGACGGTAGCGACGAACGCCCGAGAACTCGGCCATCTTGAGGGCGATCTGCTCGTCCTTGTCCCAGGGGAAGTACAGGCCGTCGTAGAAGCCACCATAGGCGTTGAAGTGCCAGTGATTGGCGCGAACTTCACCCGCATCGTTGATCACGTACGTGGCGCCGGTATCACGAAACCAGGCGTCATCGGTGGTCATCTCGAGGACGGTGACGCTCTCGTCCTGCTCGAAGACAGCCTTGGCATTGGCGTAGTCCGCCTGGTTGACGCACATGACAACGGGGGTGAACTCCGAGATGGCACGGGCGATGTCGGCATACTGCCTCTGCGCGGGCTTGGCGCCAAACGACCAGGTGTCGGTGCGGTGGGGCCAGCCCATCCAGATACGCCTCTGCGGCTCGAACTCGGCCGGCATGCGAAAGCCGTCGGCCCGAGGACTTGACTCTGACTCATGGATGGTACGCATACAAATGACCTCCTACGTTGTTGGATGGTATGCCGATGAGGACGCGTGACCCGGATGGCGTCTTGTTTTGCCATCGGCGAGGTCGCGCGGCCTCTTATGCCTGAAGCTCGTCGATCTTTCTGAGCGCGTCGTGTAGCTCGCGTTTCGCGGAATAGCTTATGTTCTCGTCCGCCAAGGGTGTGCGATCTCCAAGGGCGGCGAGCAGTGCGCGGATGGAGTGCTTGCGATTCTCGGCCTCGACCCAGCAGAGCGAGCGCACGGGATCGTCCATGACCTCGTCTGTGACCTCCTCGCCGCGGGTGGCGGGAAGGCAGTGCATGAACTTTGAGGTGGGGCCAGCGAGGCTCATCATGTCCATGGTGACCTGGTAGGTGGGATAGAAGACGTCCATATAGGACTCCCCGCCCTCCTCCTGGTCGTACAAGCCGTACCACACGTCGGTATAGACGAAGTCGGCGCCCCTGATGCTCTCGATATCGTCGGAGATGACGATGGTCCCTCCCGACTCCTCGCAGTTGGCCTTGCCTATGGCCAGAAGGTCCACCTTGTCATCCACCTGGAGGCCACCGTCTGTGATCTGGTGACCCTTGGGTCCATACTGCACGAAGCGCATGCCGATCTTCGAGCAGATGAACATCAAGGAGACGCAGACCTGGGTGGCGTCACCGATGAAGGCGAGCGTGCAGTCCTCCACGCGCTTGCCCGCAGGAAGGTGCTCGAGCATGGTCATGAGATCGCCCATCTCCTGGGTCGGATGGTTGAACTCTGACATGCCGTTGATAACGGGCGCGGCCGAGCCTGCGGCAAGGCCACGGACGTCGGCGTGACGGTTGACGCGCGCCATCAGGATGTCGAGGAGCGACCCCATGACACGGGCGGTATCGCCCAGAGACTCATGTCCGCCGAGCTGGATGGTGCCGGGGCCAAAGAACTGGGCGTGACCGCCGAGATCGGTCATAGCGGTCTCGAAGGAGATGCGCGTGCGGGTAGAGACCTGCTGGAAGATCATGCCGAGCGACTTGTTGCGAAGCAGATGGGGGTAGAAGCCGTCATGCTTGATGGCCTTCTTCATGGCAAGGCCAAGATCCTCGATGGCGAGTATCTGCTCCTTGGTGAAGTCGTTGCTGTCGATGAAGTCTTTGGGCATTGCCATGTTGCTTCCTTTCTCGTGTTGACACAGACACCTGATCTGCCCCGCCGCACATCCACTACATCCGCCGCTCTGGCGCGTCGCTCCTCGCGCGTCGCTCCATTGCCTATTGCCTGACCCCGGCGCGTGCCCCCATCATGTCCCGACCGTGGGTAATGTGCGAGTTTATACGGGATGGTTTAGCGGTTCGGGCATCTAAACTTGCGTAAACCGTGGGTTTGTCCTGCTCTTCGGGCTGCGTCACGCATGCGTGCCATTTTGGAGGCTTTTGGGGTCCTACGTGCCCATGCCGTTCGCGGGCATTTTCATACCGTTCGCTTCGCGAGGTGATCGCACCCGTCAACCCATGACCCTAAGCTCAATCGTAGTCAGGGAGGCGTTTTACATGGCAAGGAGCTGGGGCTGCTCGCATCAAGCCCCCCATCCATGCCCTACGGCAACAGAACATCGCAAGGTCAAGCAGAGGGGAGGTCAATGAGCGTGATCCTGTTCTTCTTCATCTATACGACGGCACTTCTCGTCATATGCATCATGGCGCTCTCGGTCTGTGGGGCGGCATTTCTCGTCTCCCACAGCAGGCGTTACATCTTGCGTTCTCTCTTCTTCGTCTTCTACGCACTGGAGCTTTCTTGGATCTTTGGCGCAGAGTGGATGGCGCAGCACGTCATCACCATCGACGAGAGTAACTACTACGCCATCGGCAACCCGTGGGTCGCCATCCCCATGGGCGCGGCGATCCTGGCCTGCTTCTGGGCGACCGCACTCGACATGGTGGACATCCATGGTGTGCGCGCCATCGTCTTGCCCACTGCGCTTGTCATGGCCGCACAGGCCGTCGTTCTGGCTGCCCTTCCCTATGGCCCACTGCGACAATGGCTGTACTACAGCATGAGACAAGCCTTTCTTATCGGCTGTTTACTCTATGGCTTCCACCTCTATCGCAGCAGCAGCGATACGGCGTTTCGCCAGAGAATGGTCCAACACAAACAGCTGTTTGTCACCATTCTTGCCCTGACCTGCTGCATCCTGCTTGAAGACGTCTATGTGATCCTGCTTGCGCCTGTCCCAGACGCAAGCGGTAGTTTTGCGGGGCTATTCCTCTCTACGAGGAACTTCAGCGAGAATGCCCTCATGGTCTACCTAGCCTGGTACGTCTGCAGGGAGGCAATCAGGGACCTGAGCCTACGCTATCTTGAGCCGCCCGCAAGCCAGCCGATGGACGACAAGGGACGCGACCTGCGAGGGCACATCGAGAGCCGCATACTCACCTTCGCGGCGCACCATGGCCTCTCGAGGCGCGAGCGCGAGGTGCTTGGCCTCGTCATGGAGGGGCGGACCAATCACGAGGTGGCAGGCACGCTCTATCTTGCCGAGGGGACCATCAAGGCACACGTACACAACATCATGAAAAAGTGCGGGTGCTCGAGGCGAGAGGAGCTCCAGCGCGCCTTCTGGGCGAGTTAGGGAAGCCGACGGGAAGCTGGCGGGGAAGCGGGAGGCTGGCGCGGCCCGGAGCAACCACCCCGCAGGCTGAGAGACATCGGGGGCTGGTGGGAGTCGACGCGGCCCAGAGCAACCGCCCCGCAGGCTGGCGGGCGGTTGCTCGAGCACGTTTGCCCAGTTGAGGCATTTTTCATAGTGCCCCGCAGCGTGGCGGGCGGTTTCCCGGCGGACGAGCTGTTGTCCCGCGCCTCCCGGCCGGGCGGTTGCCCAGCGTTGCCTAACCGAACCGAACGGGCGGGCCGGTTGAAATTCCTATGCTGGCGAGAGGCAGCTTCCTTACCAAGGAGGAGCGACTTCGAGTCGGTTGAACGTAACGAGCGATCTTTCTCTTTTCGGTACACGAAAATACTTTCGTTTCAATATATTCTCGTGTACCATTAGAGACATGAAACTACGAGACACGCTCAACATACTGCAAAACTGGGACATTCGCGGGCGCTACGTGTTCCGCAAGTGCGATCTCGCTATCGTGCTGGACGAGTCGGGCCGCACGCTCGACCAAACGCTTGCGCGTCTCGTGAAGGCGGGCGTGCTCGAGCGGCCTGCACACGGCGTGTACCTGTTTGCGCACAGCAGGAACACGGGTCCCGCCACCATCGAGCACATCGCCCGCAACCTCCGGCGCGGAGAGCTCACCTACGAGAGCCTCGAAAGCGCCCTGTCTCTTTATGGCGTAATCTCGCAGATCCCCGTCGACCGGCTCACCCTCATGACCACCGGGCGGAGTGGCGAGTACCATACGCCCCAAGGCGTCATCGAGTTTACCCATACGAAGCAACCCACCGAAGCCATCGTGCCCGAACTCGTCGGGCGCGAGGGGCACGCGCTACCGCTGGCCTCCAAGCGGCTCGCCTACAAGAACCTCTGTTCAGTTCGACGTAACCTCGACCTCGTTGATGAAGGGGAGCTGCATGCCCAAGATTGACTTCAACGCCTATGCCGCCCAGCTCGCACGTACAAATGGTCGACAGACCATGGCGCCGGTTATCGAGAAGGAGCTTCTGCACTACGAGATTCTGCGTGCCATGGAGGAGGACGGCCTTCTGGGAGGCCTCGTGTTCCAAGGCGGCACATGCCTGCGCCTCTGCTACGGCGCGTCGCGCTACAGTGAGGACCTCGACTTTGCGGGTGGCTTCGATTTCGACGCTGCCGACCTAGATATGCTCAAGACCTGCATCGAGCACGCACTGCCCAGGCGCTACCTGGTCACCGTAGACGTGAGGGAGCCGGACACGTCGGCATCCCTCGTAAAAAGGTGGCGCATCCGCGTAGACACGACCCCGGCCCGTCCGGACATCGCTTCCCAAAAGGTATCCGTTGAGGTAGCCGCCATCCCCGCGCACACGAAGCACCCCCGTATGCTGCGACTCAACTACGAGGGACTCCCTGCGAGCTACGAGGACGTCGTCCTCTTCGCGGAGAGCCTCGAGGAGATCATGGCGGACAAGCTGGAGGCGCTCGCCTGCTCGAAGCTCCCTCGCTACCGCGATATTTGGGACTTGCACTGGCTCGTGCGCCAACCGGGAATCGACCTCGATGAGGCATGCGCGCTGCGCAAGCGCAAGGAGGCCGACTACAGGGAGTCGGAGATCTTCGTAAAGGAGGCTCCTCGCCTGGTGGGTGATTTGGCCACCATCGTCGAGGGGAACGAGTTCGCCAAGCAGATGCGTCGGTTCCTGCCCATCGACCAGTTTGAGCGCACGATCGCGCGCCCCGCGTTTTGCGCTGCGCTGACCGAAGGCGTGCGGGAGCTCTATGCACGCTGCGGGGTGCACGAGTAGGGCGCTGCTACCAAACGAAGCAAAGGCTCCCCGCAGGCTGGGAGACGTCGGGAGGCTGGTGGGAGTCGGCGCGGCCCGGTGGAGCCCGGAGCAACCGCCCCGCAGGCTGGCGGGCGGTTGCTCGAGCATGTTTGCCCAGTTGAGGCATTTTTCATAGTGCCCCGCAGCGTGGCGGGCGGTTTCCCGGCGGACGAGCTGTTGTCCCGCGCCTCCCGGCCGGGCGGTTGCCCCGCGCCTCCTGGCGGGCGGACGGTTGCCCCCCACATCCCCTGCCGGGCGGACGGTTGCCCAGCGTTGCCCGGCCTGCCAGCGGGGCCAGCGATCACCGGCGAAACTGCCTCGACACCACCTGCGTCGCCAGCACAGCCCTACGCGTGGATGCGCGTGCCGGAAAGACCAGCCATGGCCTCTGCCGTCCTCTTGAGCGACCCGATGACGCAGGTGCGGCCAGGGCGGCTCTCGGCAAACTTGATGGCCACCCTCGCCTTTGGCTCCATGGAGCCCTTGCCAAACCGTCCCTCCTCGAGGTAGGCCCTCGCCTCCTCATCGGAGAGGTCCTCGAGCTCCCTATGGTCGGGCTTGCCAAGATGCCGTCTAGAGTACCGTTCTCATTTTCATTCTTGACACAAAAAACAAGCGGATATATTATATACTTATAATTTAGCTGTATATCCGTATGGGTGGAAGAGCGGCGCCCCGAGGGAAGGAGTGTTCCATGAGACATATCTCCTCTCTTAGGAGGCAGATTGTGACGCTTACGTTTACGACGCATGACCGTGGTGATACGATTTACGACTCCGCGACGTTGATTGATTCCGTCAGCATTAGCTAGCAAGCGTACTTCCACGTAAGGGGCAGAATCAAATGAATTTCTCCTCTTTGCATGTAGGTTATATGTCCACACAAAGCGGGACGGCTCCGAAGAGAAGGGACCCTCACATGAAGCGCATCGGACGGACGCTGGCAATCGCGCTTTCAATCACCCTGATGGCGGCGGCCGGGCTCGCGGTCGGCCGGGCTCGCGTCGCGCGGGCCGACGACTACAGCCGACCCCCAAGCTCTGGCATCTCCGAGGGCGACATCGCCATCCTCTCGGCGACCAGGACGGAGTTCGAGGTCGGGCCCGACCAGCAGACGACGCTCCGCCTGCAGTCCACCCTCGCCGTCGACCATGCCGTCGCGAGCGTCGCGGGAAGCGGAGAGACCCTCCCAATGTACGACGACGGCAACCTCGGCGCCCATGGCGACGACATCGCCGGCGACGGCGTCTACTCCGCCCTCTACACGGTCGACTGCTCAAGGGAGGACCTGGGCGGCATCGAGATAACCGGCACCATCACGATCGGCTCCCAGTCCCTCGCGAGCGAGCCCGTCGCGCTCTACGTCGTCGCCCCCTTCACCGACGCCGAGCTCGGCCTCATGGCGACCGTCGACCAGGCGATATCCGACGTCATGCAGGGCGAGGGGTTCGACGCGAAGCCCCTCCCCGACCAGGCCGCTGCCGTCAAGGCCGTGCTGGACAGGCTCGCGAGCAGCGACCCCGGCATAGAGGGGTACAGCTCCCCGCTCATCGTCAAGGGGTCGGTCGAGTACGAGGAGGGCGCAACGGCCATCTCGTTCCAGTACGCGATCGGGGCCGGCATCGACGGCGGCGTCCTGCTCAAGAACCCGGATCCCAACATGAAGGGGGGCGACGCCGAACGCCAGGCTAGCAGCGCTGAGCGCATGCACACTGGGGTGGAGATGGGGACAGAAGGGGGCAGCGATGTACGCACAGCCGCGCCGTCCGCCGACCTGCCGACGACCCTGGCGATCGGCGCGGCCCTGGCGGTGGCGCTGGGCGCGTGCCTGCTACTGAGACTGAGGCGCGGGCGGGGGTGACGCACGGTCTCGGTCCAGCTGTACAAACAGGCGTGTCATGCCCGGCGTATGTGGCAAACCCCATTATTGCGGGGGCGCGTGGCACGCAGTCCGCTCCCGGGCATACCCGCGCAGCATCGACCGGGCGTCCAGTCGCGCTATGTATGCCGGCAGCCACCGCAATTTGTCGCCACTCGCCACCGGTCAGCAGGGGCCCAGGCCCGCAGCCCCGCCTGTGACATTGGCACTCGTAACGTCCTTCCTCTGCATGGCACCGAGACACGAACCGCCTGCCACCCATCCCTCATGTACCGCCTCGCACCCGCAGACGAATGGAGCGCGCCCAATCCGGCAGCGCGCGTCCCAGCAGACAGGGCCGGGCTCGGGCAGCGCCGGACTCGGGTAGTGCCGGTCTCCTACGCGTGGATACGCGTGCCGGAAAGACCGGCCATGGCCTCTGCCGCCCTCTCGAGCGACCCGATGACGCAGGTGCGGCCAGGGCGGCTCTCGGCAAACCTGATGGCCGCCCTGACCTTTGGTTCCATGGAGCCCTTGCCAAACTGTCCCTCCTCGAGGTAGGCCCTCGCCTCCCCGACGGAGAGGTCCTCGAGCTCCTTCTGGTCGGGCTTGCCAAAGTTGATGGCAACGTGGTCGACGGCGGTCAGCAAGACGAGCGTGTCGGCGTGGCAGTCCTCGGCGAGCAGCTCGCCGCCCATGTCCTTGTCGATGACGGCGGCGACGCCCTTGTAGGCCCCCTTGTCCCCATAGTCGCGCACCACGGGGATGCCGCCCCCACCGCAGGCGATGACGATGAACTCGTTATCAAGGAGGTTCAGGATACTCTCGTACTCGACTATCTTCTTGGGGTCGGGAGAGGCGACGACACGTCTCCAACCCCGACTGGAGTCCTCGACGAAGGTCATGTCAGGATGCGCGGCCATCTCGGCGTCTGCCTGTTCTTTGGTGAGAAAGGCGCCGATGGGCTTGGTGGGATTCTGGAACGCGGGGTCATCGGGATCCACCTCGATCTGGGTGACGACGGTCGCGACGTGCCAGCGCTTGTACTCCTTGTGCATGGCTGCGCCGATGGCCTGCTGCAGGTGGTACCCAATGTAGCCTTGGCTCATGGCGCCACACTCGGGCAGGTCCATCGTGGGGATCTTGGGATCGGTCTGGTTCGCGAAGGTGAACGCCTTCTGGATCATACCGACCTGCGGCCCGTTGCCGTGGGTGATGATGATCTCGTTGCCCTGCTCGATAACCCGAAGCAGAGTAGGCGCCGCCTCGCGCACACGCCTGATCTGCTCCTCTGGGGTATTGCCAAGGGCGTTGCCGCCAAGGGCGATGACGACGCGGTTGGGCTTGCCATAGGGTTTTGACATGTCTGGTCTCCTTTGCTGTAGGTACCGTTTACGACGGCACGTACCCTCACTAACTCACTAACTCTGTGCGCCTACGTCATGAAGGTACCTCTTATCCTTAGCGTGTGTGTGACATTTTTATTGGATTCTCTGAACGGTCGAAAATCGGCATTTGCCGGTTCTACCACTGTAGATTCTGAGTAACGAGTAACTTATACTTTGGTTCACATGGCCTACTGTAACCATCATGGAGACCTGCCGTCAGACCGTGCGAGACTGGCGATCCAGCGCACCCGGCAGTACGAGTCAACACGGACGTCACGCACTCGGTGGTCTTAAGTCCGCGATCAGGACGTCGGGACAGTCCCATGACGCGAGGGCTTGCCGTACCACCACCGGCACGACCGTCTTGGCCAGACGCAACCTTGTACGAGGTTCGGCCACATCAAGAAAGGTGCATCATGGTACCCCGGTCGGGGGATCCTCTACAAGAGCGCTCCGGCCGACTGGAAAAGATGAGTTTTGCAGCGCCATGGCGTACCGTAGACAACATGGGCTTGCATGGTGGGCGCCAGGCACGCACAGTCGCATCGCGACGAGCCCCCTACCTTCGCACAAGGCCCCAATGCCCGCGAGCTCGTACACCGAACGCCCGAAGTCCACGTGCACCTCCCCGGAGAGTGGCTCGCGGAGTAGATGCTCCCGCACCTCACCGCCACGCCATCGGTCCCGGCCGCCGAAGGACCGGCGGGCAGGCACCCGGGGCCACGGTGACGTCCCCTCACCAGGACCTCTCCTCTCTCTGCGGCGCGTAACCTATCGGAAGGCCTTCTCGGTCGATTCGTCATATAGGTATGACTGCCCTTGCTCCTTGCAGAGCGAGTTAACCAGGTATCTTAGCTTTTTGCTTTTCAGCAGTATGTCGAAACACTCGACCAATCCCTCCTGACTGGTAATTTCAACGCTAAACTTCTCATCGTCTACCGTGCCACAGCTATTGAGCAGATGCGCGGTATCGCGGTACACACCCTCATCAACAGTCATTGCGATAGGAAAGACCGGAGGCACCACCAACAGGAAAAGCTGAAACGAATACGTCTCATTCTGAATGTCGAAGACGTACGTATGGCTCTTATAGAGATTGTTCGCATCAATATGCGAGTCTTGCTGAAGATGAGTTACCGAAACTGTTTCCTGCAGTTTCTGCGCCTCCTGAAAAATCGGAAAAAGCGCTCCGGCGAGGTCCTCCTCTGACTGCTTGTGATATGCCGCCCTCACTGCACCGTCAGTCGCCTCGCCCAGGTCAGCGGCCATCTTTGTTAGGAATACCCCCACCTCATTGGTGCGCTCATAGAGCTCATCGTTGAGAAGGCCGGTCCAGAGGTTCGTACTATCAGTCATTTGACAGTCCTCTCATTGAATTGTTACAAACAGTGGCAGATGGTCACTGATCTTCTTTTTGGGTCGCCACTTCTCCACAAGATCCTCGCCACCAATGCTTCTGAGGTAGGCAAACTGCGAGATACTATCCATAAGCGAGGGACTCACCAACACTTGGTCGAGACAGTGCCAGTACGGCTCTGCATCGGCAGTCGCACGGTAGTAGGACCCGTACATTGTGGTGCTTTCGGAAAGCCAGTTGAGAACTGGGTTGTATAAATACTTGAAGTCCCACCCATGCCACGTTCTCTTCTTGTGAACTCTAAGGACTTCCTTGAAGGGGATTGCGTTGAGTGCATCCACCTGAAGCAGCTCGCTATCGTATGGATTCGCGTTCAGGTCATCAATGATGACTGTGTTGTCGCAGCTACACTGTGTCTCCGCTGTATGCACCCGCCTCATGAGTGCGCGAATCTCAATGAGTCTGGAGGCCACATTTGGACTGGAGCGCCTGTCCGGCAGATGGGTCATCGCCAAGATGTAGTCTCGATCTCTGCCCCCGATATAGCTGACCGAGAACCTTGTCTCTTCCCATGTGTGTCTAACCCTGAGGTCAGTTTTCATGACTGACCTAACTTTATCGCAGCCTAGCCACGAAGGCCCCGGCTGATAACAAGGGCCGAGGACTCTGACGAGCGCGGGAACGTCGACTTACCGGTGCTCGGCAAACATAGCAACATCAACGTCTTTCTCCGTGACAAGAGACGCTATGAGACCAGTGTTGTCGTTGCGATTAAGATTCCAGAACAGAAGATTCATACGCTCAGCCCCAAGGTTAGGAAAGCCAACGAAGCGCCCGCCTTTGGCCCACTTTCGAAATGATAGCAGAAGAAGAGGATCGCTAAGACAGCCCACCTGTGGTAGCGCGACGGCACCGCCACAAGACGTGCGCGGAATATCGCCCGACGACTTGCCAAAAAGCCTTGGTATTACCCGAAGATGTCCTTGAATATGTGAGATCGCGTGAGCACACCGCGTATGTTGAGTCATGCGACACAAGACCCATGGCGCCATTGTGGGCTCGCGTACAGGAAGGCTGGTAGCCCACAATCCCTCTCCCCTGGCGGCGCCGGCGCTCACGACGGCTCCCAGTAGTCGAGGTCGTAGTCGGCCCCGAAGAGCAGCCGCGGCTGCTGGGGGTTCTCGATCGCGGGCACCCAGTAGAACGCGCTCACGATCTTGAAGCGGACGGAGGGGTCGTCCTCGGCCTCGTAGTAGTACTCCCTCCCCCAGCCCGCGTGGTCGGACTCCCCGACGCGCACGTAGGCGTGCCTCCCCAGGGAGTGGCCCGCAGAGTAGCCGTTCCCGTACCTGGCCGCGGCGGCGTCGGCCCCGGCCGCCGAGGGGCCCATGAGGTACGTCGCGCACATGCTCAGCGCCGGCCAGAGGACCACGACCAGCAGGCAGACGCTCAGGGCCACGGCGACGGCCCTCCTCATGGGGCGCCTCCCCCCTCGCGGCGCGCGGGGGCGCCCGGCGGCGGGCCCGGGCCCTCCCGGCGCACGCCCGGCGTCCTGGCTGGGCGGGGGCCCGCCCGCCCAGTCGCGCGCCCCGGCGCCGCCGGCCTCGAGGGCGGCCTCCCGGGGCTGGGCGGGCGCCGGCGGGGCGCTCGCCGGCCCCTCGGCCCCGCGCCCCGCCGGGGCGGCGAACTGCCTCACCCACAGCCCGACCATGGCATGGGACACCAGCAGGAGGAGGGAGCAGGAAGCGGACGCGAGCAGGCAGTACAGCAGGGTGGAGAGGGCGCCGGCGACGACCCCGCCCGCGCCCAGAACGAGGAGGACGAGGAGCGCGCCCGCCTCCCGGGTGGGCATCACGAGGGCGGTGGCGCAGGCGAGGGTGAGGAGCGTGACCGTGGCGGAGACCCTTGCGTAGCCGCCGGGGTCGCGCCCGACCATACCGGCGACGCCGCAGACGCGACGCCCCACGGCCACGTCCCGGCGGACGGCCGAGCGCACGGCCGACGCGGCCACGAGGACGGCGCAGGGCGATGCGACGAGGATGGGCAGCAGGAGGGCGATGGGGCCGACGTCCAGCAAGGCCATCCAGAGGAAGTCAGGCCTAGTGACCATGGCACGGAGGATGAGGCGAAGGAACCGCGGCCCGCCCATCGCCACGGCGTCGAGGGCGAGGAGCACCGCCGGGACGGCGCACCAGCAGAGGGCGACGGCGAGGGTGCGGAGACCCTCGCCGAGGCACCGCCCGGCGTCTATCCCCCTCTGCCTGGGGGGCTCGTCGGACCCCAGGGCGATGCTACGGGCCCACTCGACCGCGTACCCCAGCGCGAAGGCCCACCCAACCACGGGGACGAGCGCGCAGACGCACAGCGTCAGGACGACCACGGGCCAGCCCCTGTCCCTGACCAGCAGGGACCAGGCGCGGGAGAGGTACCCCGCCTCGCTCATGTCTCGCTCCCTCCGATATCCCGGGCGGCCGGCCGCCGCCTCCCGCATGCCCCGCACCACGCGTCCTGGTTCGAGCAGATGTAGTTCGGGCACGTACGGCTGCGACGGCTACCACCCTCAGCGAGCCCATTATGGTCGAGCCTCTACCCATCCTCGCCCCTTCGCTCCCGCGCGAGCTGTCGGTCGCTCCCATCATAACACCCCCCGTGGCGGACCCGGAAACGACCGCCCAGTGTCATTAACCCGTAATTCCCGGCTAGATCTCTAACCACGCCGAAGCTCACACCAAAAATTAGACCGTGCGATGAGCTCGATGCCACCCGGTCACCATCAATGCAAGCAGCGAGCGAGGACGCACTCCATCACACACCTCGCCTTCCGCGCAGGACGCCCGCAGGCAACGGACCCCACGCACTCAGTGGCATCGAGTGGCGCAAGGGCCGACGAGCCTCCTGCCTCCACTCAAGTTCCCGATGCCTGCGAACTCGTGCACCGACCGCCCCGAACCCACATCCCCCTCTCACCGCAGGATCCCAGATCAGGCGCTAACCCGGCTCAGGCCCCGACCCCTCGCTTTGCCTCTTGACAATCAAGCCAAGCACCACTGCGGCCGCCGAGAGGGCAAACCAAGCCACGATGCAGATTATCAGGGGAGCGATGAAGAAGATGAAGGCCTCCTCGGGAGAGAACAGGTCGCCCATGACGACCACGGGGGACGCCTCTGAAAGGAGGTCACCGTATAGTGTATATGGTGCACAAGCACGGCGCCTGACAGCACCACGCAAGGCATCGACTTTCTCGCGTCAACCGAGGCGCGGATGCCGCAGATACCCGCCGACAACATGAGCAGCTAAGCGAACAAATCCCGCCCAAGGATAACGAAGCTCATGATCACATGCAGGATCGAGATGAGCCTCAATGCACCCTGAGCGTCGGTACGTCCTCTATAGTCGGACCCACCTTGGTTAGAGCAATAGTCCACGGTCACGCTCCCATTCGGACAAACCTATGATAAGTACGTCCTCGGTCACCGCCTGTGCCTGATTATAGGGGTGTGACGGGCATCCGGCACCATGGCAATCCCACCTCACTCGCGCCGAGGCCCACAAGGTGCAAATCGGTCGCGCTCAGACACGGCTCCCGGCCGGACCTGGCCGAGAGCTTCTTCTCAAGGACGACCCGCCAGACGCCGCGCGGCATCCGGGTCTCCAGCAGGGACGAGCCCGAGGAGAGGATCCTGCGCCAC
The DNA here is from genome assembly GCF_001189515.2 of Olsenella sp. oral taxon 807. NCBI lineage: Bacteria > Bacillati > Actinomycetota > Coriobacteriia > Coriobacteriales > Atopobiaceae > Olsenella > Olsenella sp. oral taxon 807. The sequence continues at coordinate 3,099,572 of NZ_CP012069.2, read as the reverse complement.
CTCGGGAGGCGAGCGCCGAGCCGGTCGCCTGCAGGTGGAGTGCCGCCCACGGCCGGAGATCCCCGCGAGGGCATCGCCGATGCCGCAGGCGCTGGCGGCCGCGCGCAACCAGAGGCGCGAGGCATGCGACGACAAGGCAGCCACCTGCAAGCCCACGTCGGTCGCGCGCAAGCTCCATCGGACGATCGGCGCCAAGTGTCCGGTGGAGGTTCCGTTCGCCAGTGGTAAGAATCAGGGTCGGGAATCACGGGTTAATGACATTGCCCGGCCGCGCCCCCGCACCCACACCCAGGTGCCCGCGAGGGCGGGGACGTAGCGCGTGGCGAACTCGGTCGCGCCCATCGTGGGGAAGCCGCCCTCTATGGCCCAGCTGCTTTCTCAGGGCGTGCCTCACGTAGCGCTTATCCCCATGCCTCTCGTGCAGGCCATCGCTCGCAAGTCCCCACAGGATCGTTCACACTCTGCCCTTGCGCTACCGTAGGGCCCATTTAGCCCCAAATGAGCCCGACGGTAACACTTGCCCCGCCCGATGGAGGTGACAGCCGTACCGACATCGACGCCCCCGCACGGTTAGCTGGGTTGAGGGTTGTCTTCGCCCCATCGGCTGCCATCGGTTGATATCGACTTTGCGCCCTCGCCCGATGACGCCCCCACCCTCCCGCGGGCCCTCGGCATCCGCCAGCCGGAGGGTGGTGACGCGAGCGTCTCGATGGCGAGCTCAACCGGGTCCTCGGAAAAGGGTGGGGCCCCGCGCCGCAGAGTGGCCGAGCGTGGGGGCGCAACGGGCCAAGGCCGGTCCTGCGACTGCGACGCCATGAGCGACAACGCCCCGTCCGCGCCCCCAAGCGGGATGTCGAACTGCCTCAGCCACAAGCCGACCATCGCGTGGAGCATCAACGACATGAGGGTGCAGGCCATGACCACCAGCAGACGAAACGCGAGATCCGTCATGCTTATGCAGTCCCAGCCGACGAACAGTGAGGAGAAGGCCGCTACGCCGAGCAGGAAGAAAAACACCGGAAGAAGGGCGAAGAGGACGAGGAAGACGAACACGGCAACGCTCGAGATGCCAATATATCCACCCACATCGCTCCTGACCATCCCCATGATGCGAGCGACCCGAAATCCTGCGGCAACGCTGCGGCAGACGGCCGCCCACACGCCCGCCACGACCGCCAGGGTCGCGCAGAGCGAGCCCGAGGCGACGAGCAGCCAGAAGGTGGTGGAGCCGGCGGCTTGGGCGGCCAGGAACGAGAGGGAGAAGATCCACAGGTCGTCCTCCCTCGGGTCATGAGGAGGGGCGCTGGGAAGCGACCCGCCCGTCACCGTCATGGCAAGAAGGAAGAGGGCCGCACACGCAACGCACCAGCCAAGGGCGACGACGAGGGACCGGCAGCCGCTCCTGAGGCATCGGCCGGCGTCGATGTCCCTTTGACCCGGGGGCTCCTCGAGACCCCGGGCGATGAGGCAGGCCCACTCGACCTCGTACCCCAGCGCGAAGGCCCACCCCACCACAGGGACGAACGCGCAGGAGAACAGCATCAGGACGACCACGGGCCAGCCCCTGTCCCTGGTGAGCAGCGCCCAGGCGCGGGAGAGGTATCTCGTGTCCTTCATGGTCAGTCAGCCCCACCCCGACGACGCGGCGACCCACCCCGAGGGGCGCGCCCCCAAGCGCCCGACGCCACGCCACGGGTGACACGCGCCCCGACGCGGATGGAAAGGCCGGAGTCCGACCTCGAGGCCCTCGCCCACCGCACACCAGGCGCCGGGCCCCGACCTGCCGTATCCCGAACTCGACCTCCAAGCGCCGTACGCGTGAGGCCACTCCTCCGAGTTCGAACGGATGTAGTTCCAACCAGCGTGGCGATGGCCGAGGAAATCAGGCCTGCTGAGCCAGTGGAGCTCGCAGGCGATGATCGGGGTCAGGTCCCCGCCGTCGTCCGACACGAGGCGATAGTGGATTCTCCCCGCCTCATCGCTGTCCTGGCAGAGAGGAAGCTCTACGCCAGGCCGCGCCGCTCCCCGCCCCACCGCCCCCTGCACGAGCCCAGCACATTCCCAACGCTCGGGCCCTCGGGGTAGGACCCCATCATCGCAGCGATAACTAGGGAGGGGATGATCGCCGCCCTCGGGACATACCATATCCGCGCCGTCCGCCACCATGCCAATAACCCCCCTCGCGCATACATAGTCCCATCATAGCGCATACGTGCACGAGACAGTCGGCCGCAACAGACGCAAGGGTGAGGTCTTGGCACAGGGCGTGCCACCGTTAACAGGTGGGCCGGCGACGCCTTCCCAGGCTAGCGTAGCGTCCAGCATCTGGTCAGCGGACAGTCCACACGCCTCCTCTTGCCAGCTCGGGCATCCCGTAGCGACGTCGTCCCCGCCCCCCAGTGGAGCGCGGGACGCGAACGCCGGGCTTGCAAAGCTCGGCTGCACCACCCAGTGGTGCCGAATGCGCGATGCACGTGCCATTCGGTTGCACCGAGTGGCACGCTATTTCCCGACAGCTGCGCATATGTCAATCCCTGCGCCATCCGGCGCCGCCGAGCACGCCACCTCCCACCGCCGGATGGCGCGCGCATATCTCTGCAGCGCGCTCAGAGGCATCCCGCAGGTCAAGGCTGCCTGTCGAAGAGATGGCGTCTCGGCCCGTCGTACCCCGGGCTCAACTCCCATGCGTTGTAAGCATGAAGCCACTCCTCCGAGTTCGAACAGATGTAGTTCCAGCCGGCATCGCGATGCTCGAAGATGCCCCACCTCCCGAACCAGTGGAACTCGCAGGTGAGCACCAGAGGTATGTTCCCGCCCTCGGTCGACACGAAGTGGTAGCGGACCTGCCCGGCCTCGTCGGTGTCCTCGTAGAGGAAGCGGTACGTCAGGCCGTACCTGTCCCTGTCGTTCTGCACGGTGTAGGAGTCAAACGCCCCCTGGACGCTCGGACCGTCCCAGTACTCCTTCAATGTCCTGAAGATCTGAGGAGTCGACAGCGCGATGCCCAAGAGGGCTACGCACAGGAAGACGACGGACACTACCCCACGCGAGCTCACCCTGACCGTACCCCCGCCCACGCCGGGACACCTCCCCGTGCCGTCGGGCATCCCCATCATGCGCCTCCCTCGTGGCGGTACGGCCCCCTCGTAATGTCGTAGAGGAAGCTGTCCGTCTCGTGGACGATCCACAGGAGGTCCTCGCCGTACAGCCCCATGCTCCTTCCATACCTGAGCAGCTCCCACCCATCGTTGTCAAAACCGGACAAGGTCACCGTCAGCTTGAAGTCAAACGTGTCGTCCACGGCCCCTTTCTCCTTCCTCTTACGATGCATCTCCATGTGGCATATCAGGACCGGACTCTGGTCCTCGGCCCGTCGTACCCCGGACTCGTCCGCCAGGCCTCATAGGCGCGAACCCACTCCTCCAGGTTCGAGCGGACGTAGTTCCATCCGGCGTGGCGGTGGTGGGAGAAGTCGAGGTTGTCGAACCAGTGGAACTCGCAGGTGATGACCAGGGGGATGTTCCCGCCGTTGTCCGACACGAAGTGGTAGCGGACCCGCCCCGCCCCGTCTGTGTCCTGGTAGAGGAAGGTGTACGTCAGGCCGTGCTGGCTTTTGTCGTTCTGCACGGCGTGGGAGTCGAGCGCCGCCCGCAGGCTCGGGCCCTCCCGGTACTCCCCCAGCATCCTGATGAGATGGGGGGCCGACAGCACGGTGACCAGGGCGGCTATGCACAGCAGGGCGGTCCCCGCCACCCCCAGCGGGCCCGCCCTGGTCGCGCCCCTACCCACGTCGGGACACCTCCCCCGCGCCGCCGGGCATCCCCATCATGCGCCCCCCTCGCGGCGGTACGGCCCTCTGGGGATGTCGTAGAGGAAGCTGTCCGTCTCGTGGACCACCCACAGGAGGCCCATGCCGTACAGGCCCAGGGCCCTCTCGTGTCCACAATACCCCTCTCCGTCGGCGGAGTAGAGACGGCGATCGTCGTCACTCTGCTCCCCATGCCCATCTGCGGCCGGCGTGCCCTGCGGGACCGTCGGCCGCAGGCTCCTGCCGTAGTACGCCTCCTCCCACTCCTCCGAGTTCGAATGGACGTAGTTCCAGCCGGCGGGCCGGTAGTCAAAGGCGTCGAAGCTGCCGAGCCAGAGGAACTCGCAGGTGAGGGCCAGAGGTATGTCCCCTCCCCCGGTCGACACGTAGTGGTAGCGCACCCACCCCTCCCCGTCAGTGTCCTCGCAGAGGAAGCGGTACGTGATGCCGAGCGCCTCGCGGTGCCACCTCATGGCGCAAGAGCCGAGCGCCGCCTCAACGCTCGGGCCCCCGAGGTAGGCCCCCGGCATCACGCCGAGGCGGGCGGCCGGCGCCACGGCGGGGAGCAGGCATGCCACGGCCCCCTAGCGGCGCCGGCGCTCACGACGGCTCCCAGTAGTCGAGGTCGTAGTCGGCCCCGAAGAGCAGCCGCGGCTGCTGGGGGTTCTCGATCGCGGGCACCCAGTAGAACGCGCTCACGATCTTGAAGCGGACGGAGGGGTCGTCCTCGGCCTCGTAGTAGTACTCCCTCCCCCAGCCCGCGTGGTCGGACTCCCCGACGCGCACGTAGACGTGCCTCCCCAGGGAGTGGCCCGCGGAGTAGCCGTTCCCGTACCTGGCCGCGGCGGCGTCGGCCCCGGCCGCCGAGGGGCCCATGAGGTACGTCGCGCACATGCTCAGCACCGGCCAGAGGACCACGACCAGCAGGCAGACGCTCAGGGCCACGGCGACGGCCCTCCTCATGAGGCGCCTCCTCCCTCGCGGCGCGCGGGGGCGCGCGGCGGCGGGCCCGGGAGGGGCGCCGCCCGCGGGCCCGGGCCCTCCCGGCGCAGGCCCGGCGTCCTGGCTGGGCGGGGGCCCGCCCGCCCAGTCGCGCGCCCCGGCGCCGCCGGCCTCGAGGGCGGCCTCCCGGGGCTGGGCGGGCGCCGGCCCCTCGGCCCCGCGCCCCGCCGGGGCGGCGAACTGCCTCACCCACAGCCCGACCATGGCATGGGACACCAGCAGGAGGAGGGAGCAGGACGCGAACGCGAGCAGGCAGTACAGCAGGGTGGAGAGGGCGCCGATGACCCCGCCCCCGCCCGGGGCGAGTCGGGCGAGGAGGTAGTCCGCCACCCAGGGGAGCATCACGAGGGCGGTGGCGCAGGCGAGGGTGAGGAGCGTGACCGTGGCGGAGACCCTTGCGTAGCCGCCGGGGTCGCGCCCGACCATCTCGGTGACGCCGCAGACGCGACGCCCCGCGGCCACGTCCCGGCGGACGGCCGAGCGCACGGCCGACGCGGCCACGAGGACGGCGCAGGGCGATGCGACGAGGATGGGCAGCAGGAGGGCGATGGGGCCGACGACCAGCAGGGCCAGCAGGGGCAGCAAGATGAAGTCGGGCCTGGCGGCCAGGACGGCGAGGAGGAGGTGGGGAAACGACGGCTCTCCCGTCACCGCGGCGTCAATGGCGAGAAGCACCGCCGGGACGGCGCACCAGCCGAGGGCGACGGCGAGGGTGCGGACGCCCTCGTCGAGGCACCGCCCGGCGTCTATCCCCCTCTGCCTGGGGGGCTCGTCGGACCCCAGGGCGATGTCGCGGGCCCACTCGACCGCGTACCCCAGCGCGAAGGCCCACCCAACCACGGGGATGAGCGCGCAGACGCACAGCGTCAGGACGACCGCGGGCCAGCCCCCGCCCCTGACGAGCAGGGACCAGGCGTCTGAGAGGTACCCCTCCTCGCTCATGTCTCGCTCCCTCCGATGCCCCGGGCGGCCGGCCGCCGCCTCCCGCATGCCTCGCGCCACCCGTCACGGCTCGGGCGGGCGCAGTTCCGGCCCGTGCGGCGGTAGCGACGGCCACCACCCTCAGCAAGCCCAGTATGGTCGAGCCCCTACCCATCCTCGCCCCCCTCGATCCCGCGCGGGCCGCCGGACGCCCCCATCATAACACCCCCCGCCACGGCCCGGGGCCGCCCGTCAGCGTATCGGGATGCCGTACCCCTGGCCCGACCCCCAGGCGTCGTAGGCGCGAACCCTCTCCTCCGGGTTCGAGCAGACGTAGTTCCAGCCGGCGGGGTAGAACTCGAGGAAGCCCCAGCTGTCGAACCAGCGGAACTCGCAGGTGATGACCAGCGGGATGTTCCCGCCGTTGTCCGACACGAAGTGGTAGCGGACCCGCCCCGCCTCGTCTGTGTCCTCGTAGAGGAAGGTGTACGTTATGCCGTACAGCTCCCTGTCGTTCCGCACGACCCGGGAATGGAGCGCCGCCCCGATGCTCGGGCCCTCCTGGTACACCTTCATCATCCTGACGAAGTAGGGGCCGAACTGCACGGCGGCGGCGACGGCCACGCACAGGCAGGCGACGGCCACCACCCTCAGCGAGCCCATTGTGGTCGAGCCCCTACCCATCCTCGTCCCCCTCGCTCCCGCGCGAGCCGCCGGACGCCCCCGTCACGGCCCGGGCCGCCCGTCAGCGTATCGGCCCGTCGTACCCCGGGCTCGAACGCCAGGCCTCGTAGGCCCGGATCCACTCCTCCGAGTTCGAGCGGACGTAGTTCCAGCCGGCGGGCCGGTAGTCGAAGAAGCTGAAGTTGTCGACCCAGCGGAACTCGCAGGTGAGCACCAGCGGTATGTTCCCGCCCTCGGTCGACACGAGGTGGTAGCGGACCTGCCCGGCATCGTCGGTGTCCTGGTAGAGGAACTCATACGTCAGGCCGTACCCCTCATCCCAGCGCACGCTGTGCGAGTCGAGCGCCGCCCCGACGCTCGGGCCGTCGAGGTAGGACCCCATCATCACGCCGAGGTAGACGGCCATCAGCGCGGCGACGACCAAAGAGGGGGTGACTGCCGCCCTCGGAACGTCCCTGCCCGCGTCATTCGCCACCATGCCAACGCACCTCCCCTCGCACTCCCGTGACCCCATCATAGCGCATGTGCGCGCCAAGACGTCATCAGGGGCCGAGTCGCCCCGCGCCCCTCCGACCCCTGATGACCAGGCAGAGCCCCAGCGAGGTCCCCGAGAGGGCGAGCCAGGCGAGAATGAACGTCGCCTGGGACGTGAGGGGGCCGACGAAGAGCGCCCACTCCTCGGGAGACAGGCCAAGGTCCCGCACGGTGCCAATGCCCTGGGCGAGCGCGACGGCGCTCCACGCGGCGTATGCGAGCGTGGCGCCCGACAGGGCCAGGCAGGGCACCACCCTGCCTGGGTCATCCGAAGCCCGGATCCCACAGACGCCCGTCGACAGGTTGAGCAGGAGGGCGGGCCAGCCCCATCGCAGGAAGAGGGCGCCCCCGACCAGGTGCAGCACCGCGACAACCCTCAGCGCCCTCCGGGCGCCGGCGGGCGCGCCGGGGCCGGGCACGCCGCCAGCGGGTGGACGGCACGAGGCGACCCCTCCACCCACCTGGCCGCCCGCAGGGCGTCCCTGCGGCCAGAGAGTCGGATCTTGGGTCGGGGGAGGCTCGGGGCAGGGGCTAGCACCCCTCAGCTGCCCGTCGCCCAGCGAGGGGGAGGCGGCCCGCCCGTCGCCAGAACCCCATCCCGGGGCGGTTGGCCCCAGGCCCGGCCCCGCCGCCCCCACGCAGGCCACACCGAGCACCACGGCGACGACCGAGAGGGCGAGCCGGGCCAGGGCGAGCAGCACCGGGAGGGCCGGGAAGGGGGCACCGGGGAGGCTGCCGGCCGGGGCGGACACAAGGGCGAGGTTCTGGCACAGCCTCATCACGTGGGCCGCGTGGTACACGAGCAGCGTGCTCGACATTACGAGGTACGGGGCGCCCCTGCGGGGGTCGCACGAGGCGCGGACGCCGCAGACGCCCGTCAGGAGCACGAGCAGAAAGACAAATAGGTCCTGCGGGAGGACGAGGACGCTCCCCGCCACATGCAGCGCCGCGACACCCCTCAGCGCCCACCGCGTGCCGGCAGACCCATTGTCGCTGCAGCCAAGGTAGACCATGGTAACTCCTCTCCAGGCGTGCCAAGGGCGAAAGGGCACGTCACGACCTGAGGTCTGCATGCAGGAAGCTGTCTGTCTCATGAACTGACCACATGTACGTCATGAGACCCCCTCCCCAGCCAATCCCGTAGAGCTCAGCCGCAAGAATGGGCTCGGGCCCCACCACCAAAGCCAGCGCTCCGGCCGAGAGCGCCCAGTCGCCCGCGCCATAATCGATGCCCTTATGGTGCCTGACGCACTCATCGGCGGCGGCGTATAGCCTGATCTTACCCGAATGGATGCCCAACAGCGAGACGGGGTCTCCAAAGATGCGGTGCAGGACAAGGCCCCCGGTTCTCGCCCCCCAACCCGACAGCAGCTCCCTTTCGGAGGCATGCTGGTATTGATCGGGGAGACTTGGAGACATCCGCCCGTAGTCCAACCCCATACCGTTGAAGTACTCGCACCTCCTCAGCTTGTCGGCACACCCGCTGCGGATGAGCTCGGCGGCCCCCACCTGGGCGAGGTAGCCCCCGAGGGAGTGGCCCGTTATGTAGACGTTTCTCCTAGGTGCGGCGTACATCCTGGCCGCCCGCAGCGCCATGAGCTTCGCGTAGGGCTCCTCGAGGGTGAAGTTCGAGAGACCGCCCAACAGGTCGTTGAGCCACTCGGGGTCCTCGCTCGTCCCACGATACGCGAGGACCACGTCATCCCCGTGCACGTACACCGTGGCGCTGAAGCGCGCACCGATGAGAGGGGGCACGTCAATGTTCTCGTACTCTGCGACGACCCAATCCCTGACGTAGTCGTCCGACCCGCCGGGCTTAACCGAGGCGCCGTCGAGGAAGTAGTACTTCTCGCCCTTCTCTTCAGGAGGGGACCCCACGATCTCCTTGTAGAATCCGGACCTGCGCATCGCCTCCGTGCCGTCCTCGTACGACAGCGCCGAGAAGATCGCGAGCGTGCGGGAGTCGACCTCCCGCCTCCCCTCGCTCGAGCACGGGTCGCTGATGCCGTCCTCGTTGGAGTCGGTCGCGTAGTCGACCGTCTCGCCGAGCATGATCCCCGTGTAGCCCGCGAGGTCGTCCTGGCTTCCCCGGCAGCACTTGCCCCCGGCGTCGAGGGACATGGCCTCGAGCTCCCTGTGCCTGGCGTCGCCCACGTCGCCTCCCAGCACGAACGTGTAGATGGCGATGCGCCTCTCCCTCGCCATGCCGCCGAGTCTCCCGTAGGAGTACTCGGACGTCCTGCTGTCGTCCCCGTCCGTCAGGAAGAAGACGGCCCTCTCGGACCTGGGCCGTGCTGACAGGTCGGAGGGGCGGCGGGCCCTCCTGGTACAACTTCATCATCCTGACGAAGTAGGGGCCGAACTGCACTGCGGTAGCGACGGCCACCACCCTCAGCGAGCCCACTATGGTCGAGCCCCTACCCATCCTCGTCCCCCTCGCTCCCGCGCGGGCCGCAGGACGCCCCCGCCACGGCCCGGGGCCGCCCGTCAGCGTATCGGCCCGTCGTACCCCGGGCTCGAACGCCAGGCCTCGTAGGCCCGGATCCACTCCTCCGAGTTCGAGCGGACGTAGTTCCAGCCGGCGGGCCGGTAGTCGAAGGCGTCGAAGCTGTCGAGCCATAGGAATTCGCAGGTGAGCACCAGCGGTACGTTCCCGCCCTCGGTCGACACGAGGTGGTAGCGAATCCGCCCCTCCCCGTCGGTGTCCTGGTAGAGGAACTCGTACGTCAGGCCGTACTGGCTCTTGTCGTTCTGCACGGCGTAGGAGTCGAGCGCCGCCCGCAAGCTCGGGCCCTCGAGGTAGGTCCCCAGCATCCCGACGAGGTAGGAGACCGGGGCCATGGCGGCAACCAGGGCGACGGCGACCACCACCCCACGCACGCTGACCCGCATCGCGCCGGGGCGCCCCGCCGTCACCCTCAGCCCCCTCGCGCCCCGCGCCCGCCGTCGGGGGGCCGGGGGAGTTGGCGCCGCCCAGTCGGAGGGTCCGCCCGCGTCCCGACCCGGGACGGCGAACTGCCTCACCCACAGCCCAACCGTGGCGTGGAGCAGCAGGGACACGAGGGCGAGGCTCGCGGCTCCCAACAGCCGATCCGCCAGGACCGGGACGAAGGCAAGGAGCACGTTGCGGGCCGCGAGGGCGATGAGGAGGAACGGGGCGAGCAGCCTCTCGATCAGGAAGGTTGCGACGCCGCAGGCGAGGGTGACGAGCGCGGCCGCGGCCGCGACCCTCGCGCAACCGCCGGGGTCGCGCCCGACCATCCCGGCGACGCCGCCGGGGTCGCGCCCCGCGTCCCGGCGGACGGCAGACCGCACGCCCGCCGCCGCCGCGAGGGTGGCGCAGGGCGCGCTCACGGCAAGGGTCGGCAGGAAGGCGGGGGACCAAGGGGACAGCAGGGACCCCGGCAACTGCGAGACGATCCGCCACACGTCGGGACCCTCCCCGTGGGAGCCGAGGTACGTCCCATCGAACGCCACCATGGCGAGGTAACCGAGCACCACCCATGCGACGCACCAGCCGAGGGCGGCGGCGAGGGCTCGGACACCCCCGCCCAGGCACCGCCCGACGTCTATCCCGTCTCGCCTGGGGGGCTCCTCGGACCCCAGTGCGACGAGGCTGGCCCACTTGACCTCGTACCCCAGCGCGAAGGCCCACCCCACCACGGGGACGAGCGCGCAGGCGCACAGCATCAGGACGACCACGGGCCAGCCCCTGCCCCTAGCGAGCAGGGACCAGGCGCGGGAGAGGTACCCCGCCTCGCTCATGCCTCGCTCCCTCCGATGCCCCGGGCGGCCGGCCGCCGCCTCCCGCATGCCCCGCACCACGCGTCCTGGTTCGAGCAGATGTAGTTCGGGCACGTACGGCTGCGACGGCCACCACCCTCAGCGAGCCCATTGTGGTCGAGCCTCTTACCCATCCTCGTCCCCCTCGCTCCCGCGCGGGCCGCCGGACGCCCCGTCACGGCCCCGGGCCGCCCGTCAGCGTATCGGGATGCCGTATCCCTGGCCCGACCCCCAGGCGTCGTAGGCGTCGACCCATTCCTCCGGGTTCGAGCAGACGTAGTTCCAGCCGGCGGGGTAGAACTCGAGGAAGCCCCAGCTGTCGAACCAGTGGAACTCGCAGGTGATGACCAGCGGGATGTTCCCGCCGCTGTTCGACACGAAGTGGTAGCGGACCCGCCCCGCCTCGTCCCTGTCCTCGTAGAGGAAGTTGTACGTCGTGCCGTGCAACTTCCTGTCGATCTGCACGGCAGGGGAATTGAGTGCCGCCCCGATGCTCGGACCCTCCTGGTACAACTTCAGCATCCTGATGAAGTAGGGGCCGAACTGCACTGCTGCGGCGGCGACAACCACGCACAGGCAGGCGACGGCCACCACCCTCAGCGAGCCCATTGTGGTCGAGCCTCTTCCCATCCTCGCTCCTCTCGCCTCCGCGCGTGATAACCCACCCCTAAGGAGACACGGAATGATTCACTTCGCAACCTGTAGGAATGCCCCCTAACTGGTCCAGGCAGGAATGGCGACCTTCGTCGCCCGACCTCCTGATGCCGTGGCGTCAGGCACCCTCAAAGGAGTCCTTGTCCACCACGAGGTAGATGGAGGCGCGCTGTGGGGCGAAGCGCAGGGTGGTGCCGTCCAGCGTCGACTCCTGCTCCTCCAGGGCCTGCGTCTCCTTGTTGTAGCGGTAGACGGCAGGGGAGAGCGAGGGCCTCTCGGCCAGCGTCGCAGAGAGGTCGAAGGAGGCGGTCGCGTCCTCGGAGTCACCCGGCACGCTAAGCTCGGAGTCGCAGACGTAGCCCGGTATCTCGTCCAGCTTGATGGCCGTTCCGGTAGCGGGGAGGGCCCACACCTGCCAGACCTCCCGCCCGGGCACGCTCGCCTCGAGCGTGAGGGTAATCCCGTGCGAAGACCGCGATGCGGACACCCTGAAGCGGTCCTGGGCCGTGAGCGGGTCGGTGCCGTTCTCCACCTCCCAGCCATCCTCGGCCCCGTCGCCGTCCGTGTCATCCTTGAAGGGATCGGTGCCCAGCTCGAGCTCCCTGCCGTCACTCAGGCCGTCGAGGTCGGAGTCGCTGGAGGCAGGGTCAAGGCCGAGCTCGACCTCTTTGGCATTTCCCACGCCGTCGCCGTCACGGTCCTTACCCCCGTCGCCCACGCTACCAGAGTCGGCCCTAAGGGGATCGTACCCGAGCCCCGCGATCTCCAGGTAGTCATTTAAGCCGTCGCCGTCAGTGTCGGCCTTCATGGGATCCGTCCCGTAGTAGGTCTCGAGGTAGTTGATGAGGCCGTCGCCGTCGCTGTCCCCCCTGTCGATGGAGAGCGCGCCCACCCTGTCCTCCTTGCCGTAGGAGAGGGTGAGGGTGTCCGACGCGGAGGAGCCGTCGTCGAGGGCGCACTCGACGCGAAGCACGTTGGTTCCCCTCAGGAGGCCGAAGTCTGACACGGACCACGCCTTTGCCACCGGGATCTCGCGGGTGTCTATCACGTTGCCCCTGTCGTCGGAGACCCTCAGGGTGAGGGAGCGCGCCTCGCGGCCCCCGGCATCCAGGGTGCCGGAGAGGCCCTCCCCCTCATTCAGGAAGTAGGTGTTGAGGCCCTCGACTGACGTTAGCCTCGACCTGTCGATGGTCACGGAGGCAACCCCGCGCGGTGCAGCCGCAAGAGCGCCCGCAGCGACGAGCAAAGACACGCCGCCCACCAGACACAACAGGAACGCCCGTGCGGGAACGGCCCTCCTCCCCAGGAAGGCGGCAAACCCCATGAGGGCAATCCCTCCGATCGCGAGGGGAGCCACAATCGCGCCTGGAAAGTCGCCCCCCGGCACCGCCAGTGCGAAGACCTCCTCAGCGCGCGCCGCGAGAGGCAAACACAACAGCGCCACAAGAGCCGCCAAGAGCGCAACGGCCACCGGCGCCGCCCTTCTCAGATACCGAGCCACCAGGAAACGAGACATGAGCTCCGCCCTCCCAAGGGATTGACCTGCCTGGGTGCCCACACGCCCGCAGGGCCCGGCCGCCGGTCCCGCGCGGCCACCCTGCGATGCCTGCCATCCACCTATGCTGTACCCTAGCTGAGATGTCTCTCATAGTCAACTGAAGAAGGCGGGGAACGGCGCTCGCGGGACGAGAGCTGCCGTACGGGGGGCTCCGTAGCACGCCCCCGGCGAAGGGGTATACTGCCCAAGTTGGCATATTGGTGACGTCCGCACCCCAGTAAGGCGCACAAGAGATACCCGTACCCATGACCGCCTCCCCGCACACGCACCCCGCAGCGCAGGACTGGCTTGGCCCAAGGGCGCGCTCGCCCAAGGGCCGCTTTGCGCCGACCCCCTCGGGCCGCATGCACCTGGGCAATGCCCTCTCTGCCCTCATCGCCTGGCTCTCGGCCATCTCTCGGGGTGGCAGCGTGGCTCTTCGCATCGAGGATCTGGACCCAAGGGCACACGACAGGCGAGCAGCCGATCTCATTATGGAGGACCTCGACTGGCTTGGTCTTAGTTGGGACGAAGGACCCTACTACCAGAGCGAGAGGGGCGAGCTCTATCGGGACGCGATTGCGCAGCTCAAGTGCGAGGGCCTCACCTACCCCTGCTTCTGCACACGAAGCGAGCTGCATGCCGCATCGGCGCCCCATGCCTCGGACGGCACCTACGTGTACCAGGGGACGTGTCGCGATCTCTCGCCCCAAGAGGTGACCGAAAGGGCACGGTTGCGCCTCCCGTCGACAAGGCTGCGCGTGCCAGACGCACACGACCCTGCTGGCATCGTCACCTTCGACGACCTCTGTTACGGCCCCCACCAAGAGCTGCTCGCACGTGACTGCGGAGACTTCCTTATAAGGAGGAGTGACGGAGTGATGGCATACCAGTTGGCCGTCGTCGTGGATGATGGCCTCATGGGCATCAGCGAGGTCGTCCGCGGATGTGACCTTCTGGGCTCGACCGCGCGCCAGATATACCTGGCTGGACTTCTGGGCCTCACACCGCCACGCTTCGGGCACGTCCCTCTGCTCATGAGCCCCGACGGCAGGAGACTCTCGAAACGGGACCACGACCTTGACCTTGGCGCCATACGGAACCGAGGCGTCAGTCCGCGTCGTGTCATAGGGCGCCTGGCAGGCCTGGCGGGCCTGGCCGAGCAAGGGGAGGAGCTTTCGCCAACGGAGCTGCTGCCACGCTTCAGCTGGGATAAGGTGCGCACGCGAAGGAGTAACGCTGTCGTGACCGATGGCTTTCTCTTATAACCACAACTTTCCTCATCATGAGGTATATGGGGTTCCCTCCCGGGACGCCCAAGCATACCGCGAGGAAGAGCGTCTGCGCGGCCGGGGACTCTGCAGAGGCCCCGGCCGCACCGTCGACGAGGCGCAGCTCGACGCGTGCGTGGACTCCGGCACCGCCAGCGAGGAGTGGTGGAAGAACACGCGCCTCGGCTACGAGGAGATGCCGGGCTACCCGGTACAGATCACGGGCGAGATGGAGATGGCATGAGTGGGGGCACCAGAGGCCGTCGATTGACATGACATATCGCTCCAGGAGAGAGGGGTCGATGCTCTCGGCCTCTCTCTCCATTTGCACGCCATACATGACCACTCGCTTGAATCACTACGAGTAACGAAGTATAATGAATTACCCGTTGGGTAATCTAGTTTGAAAGCAGGACAAGCTTGGAACTCGTTTACGCATCGAAGAAGGTCGAGGAGCAATGCACTGATCTTAAGGCGGCAAAGAAGCTGTTCGCAGGTAGCAGCAAGCTGGCGGTAAGCCTCATCGCTAGGGTTAACGCGCTCGAGCAGGCTGTCGTTCTGAAGGACATCGTAGTCCAGCGGCAATTTCACTTCCACAAGCTGCTTAACAAGAACGGCAAGAACCTCGATGGCCTCTTCGCCATCGATGTCAAGGCGAGGCAAGACCCCTGGAGGATAATCCTGCGCCCGCTCGATGAAGACAACGAGCAGTTTAAGCCGTGCAACATAGACGAGATAGCTGGCATCGTGGAAATCGTCAGGATTGAAGAGGTGAGCAGACATTATGAGTAAATATATCGAGTACAAGGATTCTCTGGCATTCCACCCCGGTTACTACATCGAAGAGATCGTCGAAGAAAGCGGTCTTACCCAGGCGGACTTCGCGAAGAGGCTCGGCACCACCCCCAAAAACCTGAGCCTGCTTATGCGAGGCAGGCAGAGCCTGTCTGTTGACATGGCCATGAAGCTCTCAAGGCTGCTCGGAACCACCGTGCATTACTGGCTCAACCTACAGAATGCGTACGACACCGCTATCGCGCAGATAGCGTCCGAGGAGGAGCTTGAGCGGGAGAAGGATGTCCTTAAGCTGTTGGGATACGACTACTTCCGCGACAACTTCGGTCTTCCTGACCTTCCCAGAAGGCTCGGTGAGCAGGTCGAGCGGGTCAGGACCTTCCTCGATGTCGCTTCCCTCACCGTGCTCACGGACCGAGACATGGCGGTGAGCTTCAGATCGTCCACGGGCACGATGAGCGAAGGTGGTATCGCAAAGGCCAACACCATGGTGCAGATTGCCACCAACAAGGCCGTCGCAACTGTCGCCCCTAAGTTCGATAGGAAGAGGTTCAAGGAGGCCATCGAGTTTGCGCTTACCCAGACGACAAACCACGAAGGCTTCTACCCGCTGATCAGGGAAAGGTTCCTCGAAGCCGGCGTCGTGCTCGTGGTTCTGCCAAACCTGCCGGGCTCCAAGACAAACGGAGCTACGAAGAGAGTTGGCAAGAGCGTGATGATGATGGTCAACGACCGGCGACTCTATGCAGACTCTTTCTGGTTCACGTTGTTGCACGAGGCGGGACATGTCATCTACGGAGACTACGGCATCTCATTCGAGAGCGATGCTGGCGACATCGAGCAGAAGGCGGACGAGTACGCGGAGAACAAGCTGATAGACCCATGGCTCTACCAGGACTTCGTGCGCAGGAGCAAAGGGCGCTTCACCATGCCCTTTATCACTGCCTTTGCGGCCAGCATCGATCGCGATCCAGGAATTGTGTTGGGTCGGCTTGAGAACGACGGGTATCTTAAGCATCGCAATGGGATGCAGTCCCTACGGTGCAAGTACCACGTATCCGTGGAGTGACCCTTATCCATCCGCTTCTACCAAGTAGTTAGACACAGCTTCCCTCATCTTAGGTATGTGCCGGGGCAGGGATGGAAAACCTCGCCTCGAGCAGCACACCCAGGGCATCAAACAGCTTCCTGACTGACTCCTCGCGGTCGCGGCACCCTCACTCCCCCGACCCGGAGGTGCGCCTTGACCAGGCGGGCGTCGAGCAGCGCCTCGCCGAGCCGCCCGCGCAGGCGCTCTTCCTCGCGGTATGCTTGGGCGTCCCGGGAGGGAGCCCCATACCTCACGATGAGGGAAGTTGTGTATAACTAAGGTTCAAGCCGATGGCCCGTCCAAAGGCATAGGCACGGCCCGGCGCTTACCCGGAAGGTGTGCGCGATGACTGTGCTGCCGAGCATGAGGCTACTGGGCCAAGCGCACGGCCATCGTAGACGCCCTTGGGATTTTGGGACGCGACAGCAGGTTGCCATTGCGGAGTGGCACATTGTGGGGTATGATGTGCAAGTATCCGTTTGGAGAGCTGACCGAGTGGCTGAAGGTGCTTGCCTGCTAAGCGAGTATAGTCCAAAAGACTATCTGGGGTTCGAATCCCCAGCTCTCCGCCAGACTATGAGTGCGCCTACCCGCAGGATCGCGGGTAGGCGCTTTGCGTTCTATCTGCCTCGCCCGCCTTGGACGCGTACCCGCTCCTTGGCCCGCATCGCTCCGCACGCGCTTGGCCGCACGCGCTTGGCTCATACCTCGCTCATGGGCCGGGCCGTCCAGGCGCCCACCCGCTCCGCACCAGCCGCGCAGGATGGCTACCCACCTCACAAAGAGCCTGGATGTTGGATGTCATCGACTGACCGTTGTGCCAGCCGAGTAGATCATCTTTGACTGATGGTAGAGGCTGAACTTCTCAAAGCCATGCCGACGGCCGTCAGCTGTGTGCTCGCTTTTTTGAGGTTCACCAGAGACCTCACGATAGGTGTCTTCCAGAGAGCGCCTCGTCACGCCCCTTTTCCTGTCCTTTTCGTCCATCATCCTCCTTCCATTGAAGGTGTGGGCACGAATGAGCATAGCGATTCCTGGCATGCCACGTCTTCCCACGGTGTCCGTCTAACAGTCACAGGGAACCCAAAAGGAGCCAAGCAAGTATTTTCCAATTCCACTTGACTTAGCCCCCTAGGGATGGCATTCTAGTTCTTGCACGCGGCGTTACCTCAGCTGGATAGAGGGTCTGACTACGAATCAGAACGTCACAGGTTCGAATCCTGTACGCCGCACCACAGACTCTAGCAAGGACCCCGAAAGGGGTCCTTTTGTTTTTGTATCTGCAGCTAATGGCACCGGGACTAGCAGGCAGGCCTGAAGGCAACCTCATCCTTTGTGTAGGCTGCGTAAACATACGGAACGTTCTCCCGATCAAGCGCGTCCTCAATGTCGACGAGCCTGCCGCCCCCCACCTGAAAGAATTGCCGGAGCACCACCTCGAGGTCTTGGGTGGAGTCCGCATACAGCGCGTGTGCGAGCACCGCAGGCGCAAACTCACCCTCAATCACGATGCGCCGACCATAGGGAGAGGCGCCAAACATCGCCCTCGTCAGCGGGCCTCGGCTTATCTCCTCGATGCACAGGCGATCGCCCCGACGGACAAGCGCAGCCTCCCTCGACTCCTCTCCATCGTCCTCCCGCCAGATCAAGCACCGTTCCTTCATGCTACCTCCTATCGTCCAACTAACACTATGTGTAGTATAGAACTTCTGTTTCTATACTACAAGCGAAAATGATCATTTTTTTCTGGAGGCAGTAGCGAGCTTCGCCACGCCACCCTAAGGCAGATCCCCATGCTGGTGGGCCTCCCACGACACGACGGATGACCCAGGAAAGGCGTGGCGATTCGACCGCACTCAACACCGCCTGACCGTCACGCCGCTCTACCAGACGGATCTGTACGTACCGCCGCCAACGTTCAGTCACGCGGGCGATACGCGGTACGCTACGGACGACACGACACGACCCGCATGGCCCTATGCCCCATCGGACCGTATGAGCTCCATGCCGCGCATGTAGGGGCGCAGAGCCTCGGGCACCGTGATCGAACCGTCGGCGTTCTGGTAGTTCTCCATGATGGCGGCCATCGTGCGCCCGACCGCCAGGCCGGAGCCGTTGAGCGTGTGCACCAGGCGCGTACCCTTGAATGCCTTGGGGTCCTTGTAGCGGATGTTGGCACGGCGAGCCTGGAAGTCCCAGCAGTTGGAGCAAGACGAGATCTCCTTGTAGGAGTTGTAGCTGGGCAGCCACACCTCGAGGTCAAAGCATTTGGCGGCAGAGAAGCCAAGGTCTCCGGTGCAGAGCGTCACAACGTGGTAGGGCAGGCCCAAGAGCTGCAGGCAACTTTCGGCCTGCGCGACCATGGATTCGAGCTGGTCCATGGAGTTGTCGGGCTTGGCGAACTTGACCATCTCGACCTTGTCGAACTCGTGCACGCGGATGATGCCCCTCGTGTCTCGGCCGGCCGAGCCCGCCTCCTCGCGAAAGCATGGGGTGAACGCCGTATAGAGAAGGGGCAGCACGTCGGCGTCGAGGATCTCGTCGCGGTGGATGTTGGTGAGCATGACCTCGGCCGTCGGGATAAGATACATGCCGCCGCTCACGTGGAAGAGATCCTCGTCAAACTTGGGCAGCTGGCCCGTCCCGAAAAGAGACTCGCGATTCGTGATGACGGGTGGCCACCACTCCTTGAAGCCAGCCTGAGCGTGCTGGTCGATAAAGAAGTTGATAAGCGCGCGCTCCATAAGGGCGCCGACACCGCCAAGCAGATAGAAGCGGGTACCCGCAAGCTTGACGCCACGGTCGAAGTCAATCATGCCCGTGGCGACACCAAGGTCCCAGTGGGCCTTGGGCGTGAAGTCAAACTCGCGTGGCTCTCCCCAGCGTCGCAGCTCGGGATTGTCAGAGTCGTCCCTGCCGTAGGGAACAGACTCATGTGGGATGTTGGGAATGGCAGAGACCAGATCGAAGAGCTCCCCGTCAAGGCTCGCGCGCCTCTCGTCGAGCTCGGCGATGCGACCCTTGTTGGCGGCGACCTCGGCCTTCGCCCGCTCCGCCTCATCCTTCTTGCCCTCCCGCATCAGCTTGCCGATGAGCTTGGACTTGGCGTTGCGTTCAGCTTGGAGCCTCTCGACCTCGCCGATAGTGGAGCGGCGTGCCTCGTCAAGCTCAAAGAAGCGCTCGCGATCCCAGTGAGCGTTCTGCCTCGACTCGCAGGCCTTGTCCACAACGTCAGGGTTCTCTCTAACAAACTTGATGTCGAGCATCTGAGTCCTCTCGATTGTTGGTTCGTTCACGGAGCTTCCCGTCGCACGCCCCGCACCTGTGTGTACCGCGCCCTACTGTGCGCACCGTGCCCAGTATATACTTGACCGGGTGTGCTTGAGTGGGTCCGCAATGACCCGTAAGGACAACCTTCACCGAAAGGAACTCGATGGACCAGGTAGCGCAATTCTTTGAATGGCTCTTTGGGACAAGATCAGGTGTGCTGGCGCTAGTCGTCGGTGGCATTGTCTTCTTCTTTATCATTTCGTTTATCCTGGAGTTCAGGACCCGCGCCAAGTATAAGGACCAGGGGGTGGAGGAGGAAGAGGAGGACGACTGAGCCGTAGGCAGCCAGCCTATCATCGGGCTCCCTCCGTAGCCGAAATACCTGCCCCGCACGCTGCGCCGCGCGCGCTGCGCCCGCTTCCCGCACGCTGCGCCGCGCGCTTAGTGCCCCAGAATCTGCGGGGTACCTTCGCGACGACGTTTGCCCAGTTGAGCAAAAATCTTAGGTACCCCAGAATCTGCGGGGCACTTTCGCCGTGACGAGACGTCCGGGGGGCCGGGTCGGGGCGAACCCCTCACACAACCGCGAGGAGCCCACAAAAAACGCCTCTGGATTAGACCAAGAGGCGTCAGCATGCAGTGGTGCGGGCGAAAGGAGTTGAACCTTCATGAGATTGCTCTCATACGGACCTGAACCGTACGCGTCTGCCAATTCCGCCACGCCCGCGTGACTGCATACTCTACCCCAACTCCTTACACGAAGCAATGGTATTTTTTTGGCAACTGGGCCGCGTCTTTGGCAACTGGGCCGCGTCTTTGGCAACTGGGCCGCGTTTTTGGTAACTGGGCCGCGTCTTTGGCAACTGGGCCACGTCTTTGGCAATGGGTGGCAACGGACCTGTGGCTTACGCCGCCCACCGCAGCGGGGCCGCTCGTGACGTGGGCGCAGCGAGACAACGCCCTTAGGGGCATCGCCCAGCCCGACTGCGGGTAATGCGTGCACAATCATTGGCGATAATCGATAATCATCAGGATTCTGCAGGTGCGCTGGGCAACTTCGCGCTAGAATGTTCATATCGTCACGGCAGACGAGCAACGCGTTTAAACACACACAGGGGGCCGCCGTGGGGGATAGGTTTCACAAACAGGACATTCGTGGCCGCGGCGAGCGTGAGGTGCGCTACCGCCAAAGGAATGGTGAGCGTCGCGAGCGTCGGAGCAGCGCCTCTGCCTCTGATCAGCAGTCATCGCAGGAGTTGCTGCTCAATCGCTACCAGGTCATGGAGACCCGTGGCGCCGATGGGTTCGGAACGGTGCTCGACTGCTGGGACACGCGATTGCAGCGCCGCGTCGCCATAAAGAGCATACCGCTTGCCCCACAGGACCAGATGACGTCGCGGCAGATCATTGGCGAGGCACTCGATGAGGCGCGCGCCTCATCGAAGATAGCGAACCCCAACATCGTGACCATGTATGACTTCCAGTCCGACGAAGACTACGCCTACCTCGTCATGGAGTTCATCGACGGCCTCACGCTCTCGGAGTTCCTCGCGCGTATCGAGGGTGGCACGCTCACGGGCGACGAGTGTGCCCACCTGGTCACGTCCATAGGGAACGCCCTCGCGTTCGCCCACAAGAACCGCGTGCTTCACCTAGACGTGAAACCCTCCAACATCCTCCTCGAGAGGAGCGGGGCTATTAAACTTTGCGACTTTGGCATGGCAACCCTCGCCTCGGCCACGGGCTATGGCGGGGCGCGCGGAGGCACTGTGGGCTACATGCCACCTGAACAGATAAATGGCAGGCTTGTGGACGAACGATGTGATGTCTTCTCACTCGCAGTCGTGTGCTGGCAGGCGCTTACGGGCGAGAACCCCTTTAGTGCCGGAACCGCCGAGAAGTCCCTCGAGAAGATCGAGCGAGGGCCACGCCAGGATATATCGAAGCTGAGCGACGATCTTACTGATGAAGCCGCACAGGCCATCACGCAGGCGATCTCCGCCAATCCGGCGGCGCGCCCTCCCTCTGTCGAGGCCTTTGCCAAGACGGTCTCCTCTGGCCTTGGCGATCCCCGAGCGGGCGCCAAGTCCATCAAGTCGCTCCTCGCCCAATCGGTCGACGATAGCGGGGGAAGCTCCAAGGCCCATATAAGGAAGCGGCTTCCCCTCTCATACCGCTATCCCTGGCTCTTGGGCGCACTCATCCGCGTCGCGAGCGCTGCCGCCACAGCCTGGGCCGTCTACCTGACGTCCGCTGCCTACCTCGGGAGGGGGACCCAACGCCAGCTCGTCGCCTGCGCGGTAGCTGCGCTCGCGACGCTTGCGCTGACGCCCGCAGGCTCCATCCTGGCCATTGCGTCTCTTGTCGCGGCGGTACTCGGTACCTCTGCGGGCGCAGGAGCAGTCGCACTGTGCGTTATCTCGTGCGTGGCACTCGGGGTGTGGTGGCTGTGGGTGGGCAAAGCGGATAAGCTCTCTTCCTGCGCGATCATTCTTCCAGCCTGCACCCTGAACCCACTTCTGGGGGCACCCGTCGCGGCGTTCTCAGAAAGTGCGCTGAAGGCGGCCGTCACGGCACTGATCTCATGGATGCTCGCCTTTATGGTGGCGACCCTCGCACCCCTGGGGCCCAATGTCGCCCCCGGACTCAGCAGCCTGCCCGCCAAGCTGCTTACCCTTCCCACTCTCATCTCCTGCGCAAGCGCGCCCATCGCCGCAGCATGCGGGGCGCTCGTCACCCAACGTTGGCGCAGTGTGAGGTCAGGCATAGTTGGCCAGTTTCTTTGCGCGGTGCTTTTGGCATCTGCTCAGCTTGCGGCCCTGCGGGTGGAGAATGGCGACGTATGGTCTCCCTCTAACTGGGTATACTCATTAGCTGCGTTATTCTTATGTGTGATTCTGTGCTTTATGGTAGTCGTACGTGGCCCTCTGCCCACTGACGGGGAGGTTGAGAAGTTTAATGAATCTGCTTAAGACTTTTGAAAGCCGCATCAGCGACGCCTTCGGCGCGGCGCCGGATGGTTATACCGCTCCGTTTTCCTTCAAGAAGCTCGCAAAGCGTGCCGCACGCGAGATGGAGAACGAAACATATGAGATCGACGGCGTCGACACGGCTCCCGCGCTCTACACGCTTCTGGTCTCCCCGGATGACGACGCGGCCATGAGGCCACTCTACCCGCAGCTGACGAGCGAGATCGCCGCATTTGTCGAGGCGCAGGCACACGCCAAGCGTTACGTGTTCGTCGGCAAGCCGCTCGCCCGCTTTATGGTGGACCCATCGCTCAAGAGCGGGCGCTTTGCCATCTTTGCCGAGAACATCGACGCCGGGGCACTCAGTCATCTGCGCGAGGAAGAGCGGGCGTTTCTATCTGGATCGCAAGGCGACATTGCCCCGACCGCACCTGTCGAGAGGCGCAGGCGTCGCGAGCGCATGTCGCAGGCTGTGCCCAGCGTAGATGAGGAGCGATCCGAAGAGGACTCGCTCATAGACGATGTGCCCTCCCCCATCGACGCACCCTCTGCCCCTGCGCAGACGTCTTCGGCCGATGACTCCTCGGGTCTCGACGTCATCCCCGATCAGGCCGTTGACCAAGCGATACAGGACATCTACGACAACGCGTCCATCGAGCCCCCCGCAGTTGCGAGGGGACGTGCCATCGCAAGGGACGAGCCGATCGTACCGCTCGTGACAGCACCGGACGACTCCTACGTCCGCCCCGTATCCGTTCCCGCGACACAGCGCCGCAACGTCCCCTTGGTCAACCACCAGCGCTCGTCCTCCGCAACGGAGCACAGCGCTGCCACCTGCCTGCTCATTGACCACCAGAGCGGCCGTACCTATAGGGGAACGGCGCCCGCGACCACCATCGGCAGGGAGCGCATCCCCGGCGGCATCGTCTTGCAGGACCCCAATGCGTCGCGCCGCCACGCCAAGCTCAGCTACGACGGACGCAGCTGGCACATCGCGGACCTTGGCTCGACGAACGGCACGCTCGTGAACGACGTGGATGTGGACGTACACACCCTGCACGATGGGGACATTCTGACCATCGGCCTCACCAACCTGGTCTTCCGGGAGAAGGACTCATGATCGACCTGATGCTCTTCGCAGGTAGGATCGTGCTCGTCATCCTCCTCTTTCTCTTCTTGCTCGCCGTCACGCGCACCGGCATCGGCCTCGTGCGCGGGCAGAGGCATGATGCGGCCATCTGGTCCGTCGATGTGGAGAAAGGTTCGCGGGCGCTGCGCGGCCTGCACGTGGACATGCTCGGGCCCGTCATCATCGGCCGCTCCCCCTCGTCTGACATCGTCATCGATGAGGCCTACGTCTCGGCCACCCATGCGCGCTTCACACTCCAAGGACCCGCACTCGTGCTCGAGGACCTCAACTCGACCAACGGCACGCTCGTCAACGGCCACCCCATCACACGGCCCGTCACCCTGCGAGATGGAGACGAGGTGCAGGTCGGTGATGCCATCATGCGTGTGAGTCGCCAATGAGCATGCTAAGCGCACATACGGTCGAGGCCAAGGATCCCGCCTTGACGACACCAGAAGAGCCCGCCACGAGCCCAGGCCATGACGAGGAGCTCAACATCCAGGACCTCTCTGTCCCGGCGCGAGAGGGCTCCGACACCAAGAGCGGAAGCTCCGTCTCGCTCGCCTGGGGCGCCCGCACCGACGTCGGACTGTTACGCGAGCACAACGAGGACTCCTTCCTCGTCAAGCCCCCCTCTTCGCCGTCTGCGACGGCATGGGAGGGCACGCGGCGGGTGAGGTCGCAAGCTCCATCGCCGTCGAGACCATCTCTGCGCACATGCCCGAGCACGCCGATGACGTCCTGCTCGGCACCGCCGTCGAGACGGCCAATGCCGCCGTCATCGAGGGTGCCGTTCAGGGGGCCGGCAAACCCGGCATGGGATGCACCGCCTCGTGCGCCCTCATCGAGAAGGGTAAGATGGCCATCGCCCACGTGGGCGACTCACGCATCTACCTCTTGCACCAGGGGAGGCTCGTCCGCCTGACCCATGACCACTCCTACGTCGAGGAATTGGTCGACGCGGGCGAGATCACGGCCGACGAGGCGCGCCTGCATCCCTCCCGCTCCGTCATCACGCGCGCCCTCGGCTCCGATCCGGACATGTACGCCGATCACTTCACGCTCGACGTCGTGGCAGACGACAGGATCATCGTGTGCTCGGATGGGCTGTCCTCGATGGTGGAGGACTCCAAGATCGAGGCCATCTCCTGCTCAACGGCCACGCCCCAGGCCGCCGCAGACAAGCTCACATCCGCCGCCCTCGCGGCGGGGGGGCACGACAACGTCACGGTAGTCGTCATCGACATCCTGGATGACGGCACAATGGAGAAGCACGCCCACGCCCGCAAGAGGCGCCTGATCGGGATCGCCATCGCCGCCGTGGCCTTCGTCACAATCCTTCTCGCCTCGATCGCCCTTGTCATCGCCAACTCGTGGTACCTCTCTGACAACAATGGGACCGTCGGCATCTACCAGGGCGTGACCGGTGACGTCTTTGGCATCCCCCTCTCCCGCCTTGCCGAGACCAGCTCCGTGCAGGTCTCCGATCTTCCCAGCTCGATTCAGGACAACCTCAAGAGGGGCCTGGCCCTCGGAAGCGAGGAGGAGGCCCGCAACACGCTGGAGAGCTACCGGGACCAGATCAACGCGGATAAGAGCGATCGTTCCGTCACTGTGTCGCGCACGCTGCTGGGCACCGAGATCTCTCCCGACAACCCGGCGACGCACGATGACTCCCAGAAGGGCTCAGGTGACTAGCCATGGCCGTCTCTCAGCTCAACACCAGACGCAATGCCGAGCTCGGCCTCCTCGTGCTCGCAGCGCTCCCCGTCATCCTGCTCTGGTCCATGTACGTCATGGACATGCAGCTTTCGGTCACGATCAGCTCGCTCTCGGTCCCCATCGGACTCTTTGTGGCGTTCGCGATAGCCCACCTTGCGGTGAGACGCTTTGCCCCAAGCGCCGACCCGGCGCTTTTGCCCATCACCTTCCTGCTCTCAGGCATCGGCATCGCCTTCGTGACGAGGCTCGCGTCCAATCTCGCAAACAGTCAGATCGTCTGGCTCTTCCTGTCGGTGGCAGCCATGATCGCAACCCTCATCGCTGTTCCCAGCATCGAGAAGCTTGCCGAATACAAGTTCACCATCGGACTAGCTGGCATCGTGCTCCTCATTTTACCCATGCTCATCGGCACGGAGCGCGGTGGCTCCAAGCTCTGGCTCTCCTTTGGCCCCTTCTCGTTCCAACCCGGAGAGATCGCCAAGATCCTCATCGTGCTCTTCCTGGCGGCCTACCTCGCGGAGAACCGCGAGCTTCTCTCCGCCTCGACGCGGCACCTAGGCCCCTTCTCGATCCCTCGCCCCCGCATGCTCGCCCCACTGCTCGTGATGTGGGGCATCTCGCTTCTGGTCGTCATCTTCGAGAAGGACCTGGGAAGCGCCCTGCTGTTCTTCACGTTCTTCGTGATCATGCTCTATGTCTGCACGGGTCGTGTGGGCTACGTGATAGTCTCCATTGGCCTGCTCGCAATCGCCGCCTTCGGCTGCTATCACCAGTTTCTCCACGTGCGGACCCGTGTCGACATATGGATCGACCCCTTTGCGGACGCCTCGGGCAAGGGCTTGCAAATAGTCCAGTCGCTCTTCTCGCTTTCCGACGGTGGTCTGACGGGTTCGGGCATAGGCAAGGGCATGCCGACCCTCATTCCCGTCGTTGAGTCCGACTTCATCTTCTCGGCCATCGGCGAGGAGATGGGCCTGTTTGGAGCCTCGGCGGTCCTGATCTGCTACCTGCTGTTTGCCGTGCGGGGCCTCGCCACGGCCGCGCGAGCCAAGTCGGATATCGCGGCCTTCACGGCAGTGGGCCTTACCTCGGCCATCGTGGTGCAGGCCTTCGTCATAGTCGGCGGCGTCACCAAGGCGCTGCCGCTCACGGGCGTCACGCTCCCCTTCATGAGCCAGGGGGGCAGCTCCCTCCTTGCTAGCTTCATCATCCTAGGACTGCTTCTGAGGACGGGTGATGAGGGCACGGGACGTGGCATCGAGATGCAGATGACCGACGCGCGCTCCTCATCCTCTGCCCTTGGAAGCACGGGAAGCGCAAGCCAGGCGGAGAGCGTCTCACAAAACCCCCACGTCCGCAGCCGCCGCACCATGCAGACGCCTGAGTCGGGCGTGCTGGGTCGCGTCGCCCTCAGCAAGCGACTCACGGCCCTCGTCAGCGTGTTCTCGCTGATGATCTGCGCCCTCGTCGCCAACCTCGCCTACATCCAGGTCATACAGGCACGCCACTACCAGAGCATGCCAAAAAACAACCACACGATCGCAAAGACCGCACGCATACAGCGGGGCGCCATCATAAGCTCGGATGGCGCGACCCTGGCCGAGTCGCAACGGCAGGCTGACGGCACCTACGTCCGCACCCACCCAAAGGGATCGCTCGCAGCGCACACGGTGGGCTACGTCACGACGAAATACGGCGCCACCGGCATCGAGTCATCCTACAACGACATCCTCACGGGCAGGTCGGACTACACGAGCTGGATGAGCGCCCTCAACTCCATGGCGGGCATCCAGACGTCTGGCTCCTCGGTCGTGCTCACGATCAACGCACAGATGCAGAAGGCTGCCGAGAATGCGCTTGTCGGCAAGGTCGGAAGCGTCGTCGTCCTCAACCCCACGACGGGTGCGGTCCTCGCGAAGGCCTCATCACCAAGCTATGAGTATAATGACGTCCCACAGATCCTCTCGAGCAACGACTCGAGCGGAGAGCTCGTGGACCGCAGCACCCAGGTGCTCTACACGCCAGGCTCCACCTTCAAGACAATCACGCTCGCCGCCGCGCTCGACACGGGCCAGGCAAAGCTCGATGACAGCTATAAGGCGCCCGCGTCCATGGACATCGGGGGGGCGGCCGTCACCAACATAGACAACCAGTCCTGGAGCAAGCTCACGCTCAAAGACGCCCTCGCCAACTCGGCCAACACCGTCTTTGGTCAGCTTGGGACCAAGATAGGCGCCCAGACTCTCGTCAACTACGCCAAGGCCTTCGGGTACGGTACGGCCCTCGGGCAGGACTTCTCGACCACCGTCTCTCTGATGCCCGACCCCTCGCAAATGAGCGAGTGGGAGACCGCATGGTCCGCCATCGGCCAGCCCGTCGGACAGCACTCGAGTCCTGCGGGCCCCCAGACGACGGCCATGCAAAACGCCGTCACCGCGGCCACGATCGCCAACAACGGCATCGTGATGAACCCCCACATCGTCGACCATCTGCTCTCACCCGAGGGAGTGACGATCTCCACCACCCAGCCGCGCTCGCTCGGACAGGCAATATCCGCCCAGACGGCAGGACAGCTCAAGGAGTCCATGCTTGCCGTCGTGGAGGGCGGCACTGGTACCTCCGCCAGGGTGCGCGGCGTCAAGGTAGCAGGCAAGACCGGCACCGCCGAGGTCAGCTCGACGGTCTCGAACTCGCTCTTCATAGGATTTGCACCCTACGATCAGCCAACACTCGCAATCTCGGTCTGCATCGAGGGCTCAGATGATAACAACGTCCACGGCGAGGGGGCGGAGGTCGCAGGAGAGGTGCTTGCAGCCTGCCTCAATGTGCAAGCCTTAGGTGCGGGAAAATGAACGCGCCAAGGGAAGCGGCGACGTCTTACGATAGCGTTCGGGGGCGGCTCGAGCGCCGCGGGATAGGAGAGACAATGTCAGACAGGGCTCTTGGTGGACGCTATGTCATCCAGGACAAGATCGGCACCGGCGGTATGGCTGTGGTGTATCGTGGCCTCGACCAGGTGCTGGGCCGCACGGTCGCAGTTAAGACGATGCTGCCGCAGTTCGCGGGCGACTCGTCGTTTGCCGCTCGCTTCAAGCAGGAGGCACAGGCTGCGGCAGCCCTGCAGAGTCCCTACATTGTGTCGGTCTACGACTGGGGCCAGGACAATAACACCTACTACATCGTCATGGAGTTCCTGCGCGGCACCGACCTCAAGAGCGGCATACGCAAGCACGGCGCCCTCGACTGCAAGAAGGTCGCGCAGATCGGCTCTCAGATAGCCCAGGCCCTCTCGGTCGCCCACCGACACGACATCATCCATCGCGACATCAAGCCGCAAAACATCATGGTGCAGCCAGATGGCAACATCAAGGTCATGGACTTTGGCATCGCACGCGCCAAGAACAGCCACCTGACCACCGATAACTCCGTCCTGGGAACCGCCCACTACGTCTCACCCGAGCAGACGCAGGGCAAGGAGCTTGGCCCCACGACCGACATCTACTCGCTTGGCATCGTGATGTACGAGGCCGCGACGGGTTCCGTTCCCTTTGATGGCGATGACGCGATCTCGGTCGCGCTCAAGCAGGTCAACGAGCAGCCCATGCCACCAAGCCAGCGCAACCCCCAAGTTGACGCATCGCTTGAAAGCATCATCCTCAAGTGTATGCAAAAGGACCCTAACGATCGCTTCCAAACGGCCGACGAACTTGCGCACGTGCTCAGGGACTACCTTGCTGGACGTCTTCGGGCAGTCAACAGCGCCACGGCGGGCGAGAACGTGACCTCACCCATTCCCGTCGCCACCACCAGACAGGCCACGGGAACACTTCCCGTGGCAGGCAATGCAACGGATCTGCCGCCCATGATCAGTCCCGCCAGCCGCTCGAAGCCCCAGACGGCAACCGAAAAGGCCCGTCAGGATGCGGAAAGGCAGCGCAAGAGACATCGTCGTAACATGGTGGTGGGAACGCTCTTGGGAGCTATCCTTCTGATTGGCGCCGTCGTGGCGCTTGCGTCTGTGCTTGGCCCCACAAATCAGACCCAGAGCGTACCCAACCTACACAACCTCACGCAAGAGCAGGCACTGCAGCAGATCACTGACTCCAACTACTTCACGAAAGGCACGATCAAGGAGGAGTATAACTCAGCCGTCGAGAAGGGGCTCGTCTCAGACCAGGATCCCGATGCCGGTCTGCAAAAGCCGAGAGGAACCCAGATCAACATCGTGATCTCCAAGGGCAAGGAGCCTGCCGCGACGGTGACGGTACCGGACCTCGCGGGCATGACGCCCTCTGCCGCCGAGTCCGCCCTGCGACAGGTAGGCCTCGTGGGGCAGGCGGGTGACTCCGTCTTCAGCTCGGATGTTGAGGTGGGCGCCGTAGCTGCACAGAACCCCTCTGCCAACGCCACCGCAAAGGCCGGGGACATCGTCACCTATCAGCTTTCTAAGGGCGTCGAGACCGCGACCATACCGAATGTGGCGGGCAAGTCGCAGGCCGATGCAAAGAGCGCCCTCGAGGCTGCTGGCTTCTCGGTGGACGTCAAGAAGTCCGAGAGCGACACTACTGACGTGGGCTATGTCATCTCCCAGTCTAAGACCGGAACGGCAGAGAAGGGGGCGACTATCACGATCACGGTCTCGACGGGACCCTCGAGCCTAAGCGTGCCCAACGTCGTGGGCTCGACGGAGAGCGCTGCAAAGGAGGCCCTCGAGTCAGCGGGCTTCGACGTCGCAGTCGACCACGCCACGAGCAGCTCCGTGTCCAAGGGCAAGGTCATCAAGCAATCTCCGACGGGCTCCGCAAAGAGAGGCGCGACGGTCACGATCACGGTCTCGTCGGGTCCCGCATCTAGCTCTGGGAGAAACAACGGCAGTGGCGGCAACACCGGTGGAGGCAACACCGGGGGCGGCAACACCGGAGGTGGCAATACGGGAGGCGGCAACACCGGGGGTGGCAATACTGGCGGGGGCACCGGTGGAGGCAACACCGGAGGTGGCACCGGCGGCAATACCGGTGGGGACAACGATAGCGACGGGTAACGTTGCAGAGCGCGCCTTTTGGTCACGTCGCGGCCAAGGGGCGGCTGCAGAGTGCGCTTCTCCGTGAGGTTTGACGCGCAGAGTGCGCTTTTCCGTGAGGCGACGCCACGTTTGCGCAGGTGAGAAAAAGTGCACTCTACGGAAAAGCGCATTCTGTACGTTGGATCTCACGGAAAAGCGCACTTTGGCTCGCTCGCCCAGAGCTCGCCTCACGGAAAAGCGCATCCTACAACCTACCGGCCTCACGGAGAGACGCATTCTGGCCGTTCTGAAGACCCCAGAGTGCGTCTTTCCGTGAGGTCCCACAGCCAGAATGCGTCTCTCCGTGAGGTGAAGAAAAAACCCAGGGGCAGCAATGCCTCTGGGCTCTCTGTCTTATGGTGACCCCGGGCGGATTCGAACCGTCGACACCAGGTTTAGGAAACCTGTGCTCTATCCCCTGAGCTACGGGGCCGTACGCGAGATATTTTAGCATCACTTGCCAGCTTTTTACGTGTGATATTAGAGGTTCCCATATCGCGGGCGGCCCCCACGACGACGGCCGCGCGGCGGCTGTGCGTTCCCTCCATGAGGACCTCCCCCTCGACCTAGACGGGATGGCGCGGCGTGGGGACCAGCCCCACGCCCGGGTAGACCACACCGTAGAAGCCCACGCCGTCCGCGTACCTGCGGGGGACCGCCGCCATGGTGAGGAGGCCGGTCGCGCCCTCCGGCACGGCCCCGTCGCCGAACGGGCTCCCCCCGTCGTACGTGAGCCGGATCTCGGCCGAGTCCCAGCTCACGCCGACCGCCCGCGACAGGCGTCCGGGGCCGTGCGGCAACCTCTCGTACGACATCAGGTAGAAGTGGTCCTCGAGGGGGTGCCCCCCGACCATCTCGCGGAGGGGCGCGAAGCCCGCGAGCCCCCACTCCCACGCGGCGAGGGCGAGCTGTCCCGCGGTGTCCACGACCACCGGGTGGCCGGGGGGCACCGAGACGCCGTCCGACGGGAGGCACGGCCAGCTCTCGATGTGCGCGTCGTCGGACCCGACTCGGCACGGCCTCCACCAGTAGCCCGCCCCGTCTCGCTCCTCGCCCGGGTAGACGACACCCCCGAGGCCGGGCCCCTCGTAGAGCTGCGGGGCTACGCCCGCGAGACCGGACCCCGCGTGGAGCGAGCGCGGGACGGCGGCCATGTGGAGGCGGGCGGACCTCGCCTTGCCCCAGGCGACGACCTCGCCCCAGGCGGTATCCCCCTCCTCCGACACGAGATAGACATCAACGCCCGACCGTCCCTCTCCGATCAGCACGGAGCCGACCGAGCTCTCGGGGCGCGGGGGCTCACCGAGGGGGCGCTCCTCGAGCACCAGGAGGTAGAAGTTGTCCTCGATGGGGTTCCCCTCGACCATCCCGAGGAAGGGGGCGAGGCCGTCGAGCCCCCACTCACGCTCGGCGTGGGCGAGCTGCTCCGGGGTGTCTATCGCGACCACTTCCACCATCGAGCGCCTCTCGTCGGCCATCACCCGCGTGCCGCACTCGCAGTCCCCGACGTGGACCTCGCCGGGCCCGTAGCTGCTCGTCTTTGACCAATCCCAGTCGCCCTCCCCCGGCCGGCTGTACTCCAGCGGGGGAAGGGGCTTCTGCGGCGTCTCCTCCTCGCGCTCCGTGCGCGGGTTTGCCGCCAGCGCCGCCCACGCGGCCCCGGCGGCGAGCAGGGCCACGGCGACGGCCGCGCGGCGGCTGTGCGTACCCTCCATGAGGACCTCCCCCTCGACCTAGACGAGATGGTACGGCGTGGGGACCAGCCCCACGCCCGGGTAGACCACACCGTAGAAGCCCACGCCGTCCGCGTACCTGCGTGGGACCGCCGCCACGGTGAGGACGCCGGTCGCGCCCTCCGGCGCGTGCCCGTCGCCGAACAGGGGGCTCCCCCGGTCGTACGTGAGCCGGATCTCGATCGAGTCCCAGCTCACGCCGACCGCCCGCGACAGGCGTCCGGGGTCGTGCGGCAGCCTCTCGTACGACATCAGGTAGAAGTGGTCCTCGAGGGGGTGCTCCCCGACCATCTCGCGGAGGGGCGCGAAGCCCGCGAGCCCCCACTCCCACGCGGCGAGGGCGAGCTGCCCCGCGGTGTCCACGACCACCGGGTGGTCGGGGGGCACCGAGACGCCGTCCGACGGGAGGCACGGCCAGCTCTCGATGTGCGCGTCGTCGGGCCCGAGGTAGCACGGCCTCCACCAGTAGCCCCACCCGATCCGCTCCTCGCCCGGGTAGACGGCGTACTTGAGGTCGGACCCCGCGTGGAGCGAGCGCGGGACGGCGGCCATGTGGAGGCGGGCGGACCTCGCCTTGCCCCAGCCGACGACCCTACCCCAGGCGGTGTTCCCCTCTTCCGACACGAGGAGGATGTCAACGCCCAACCGCCCCTCCCTGAACATCACGGAGCTGACCGAGCGCTCGGGGTACGGTGGTCCCTCGAGGGGGCGCTCCTCGAGCGCCAGGATGTAGAAGTTGTCCTCGATGGGGTTCCCCTCGACCATCCCGAGGAAGGGGGCGAGGCCGTCGAGCCCCCACTCCCGCTCGGCGTAGGCGAGCTGCTCCGGGGTGTCTATCGCGGCCGTCTCTCCCCCCATCGAGCGCCTCTCGTCGGCCATCACCTGCGTGCCGCACTCGCAGTCCCCGACGTGGACCTCGCCGGGCCCGTAGCTGCTCGTCTTGGACCAGTCCTCGTAGTCACCCCCCGGCCGGCTGTAGTACTCCTCCAGCGGGGAAGGGGGCTCCTGCGGCGCCTCCTCCTCGCGCTCCGGGCGCGGGTTCGCCGCCAGCGCCGCCCACGCGGCCCCGGCGGCGAGCAGGGCCACGGCGACGGCCGCGCGGCGGCTGTGCGTACCCTCCATGAGGACCTCCCCTCGACCTAGACGGGATCATACGGCGTGGAGACCAGCCCCACGCCCGGGTAGACCACGCCGTAGAAGCCCACGCCGTCCGCGTACCTGCGGGGGACCGCCGCCACGGTGAGGAGGCCGGTCGCGCCCTCCGGCGCGGCCCCGTCGCCGAACGGGCTCCCCCGGTCGTACGTGAGCCGGATCTCGATCGAGTCCCAGCTCACGCCGACCGCCCGCGACAGGGGACCGGGGCCGTGCGACAGCCTCTCGTACGACATCAGGTAGAAGTGGTCCTCGAGGGGGTGCTCCCCGACCATCTCGCGGAGGGGAGCGAAGCCCGCGAGCCCCCACTCCCACACGGCGTGGGCGAGCTGTCCCGCGGTGTCCACGACCACCGGGTGGCCGGGGGGCACCGAGACGCCGTCCGACGGGAGGCACGGCCAGCTCTCGACGTGAGCGTCGCCGGGCCCGACGCGGCACGGCCTCCACCAGTAGCCCGCCCCGTCTCGCTCCTCGCCCGGGTAGACGACACCCCCGAGGCCGGACCCCGCGTGAAGCGAGCGCGGGACGGCGGCCATGTGGAGGCGGGCGGACCTCGCCTCGCCCCAGCCGACGACCTCGCCCCAAGCGGTGTCCCCCTCCTCCTCCGACAAGAGGCCGACGTCAGCGTCCGACGACCCCTCCTTGATCACCACGACGCCGACCGAGCGCTCGGGGCGCGGGGGTCCCCCGAGGGGGCGCTCCTCGAGCGCCAGGAGGTAGAAGTTGTCCTCGATGGGGTTCCCCTCGACCATCCCGAGGAAGGGGGCGAGGCCGTCGAGCCCCCACTCCCGCTCGGCGTGGGCGAGCTGCTCCGGGGTGTCTATCGCGGCCGTCCGCCCACCCATCGAGCGCCTCTCGTCGGCCATCACCTGCGTGCCGCACTCGCAGTCCCCGATGTGGACCTCGCCGGGCCCGTAGCTGCTCGTCTTGGACCAGTCCTCGTAGTCATCCCCCGGCCAGCTGTACTCCAGCGGGGGAAGGGGCTTCTGCGGCGCCTCCTCCTCGCGCTCCGGGCGCGGGCCCGCCGCCAGCGCCGCCCACGCGGCCCCGGCGGCGAGCAGGGCCACGGCGACGGCCGCGCGGCGGCTGTGCGTACCCTCCATGAGGACCTCCCCTCGACCTAGACGGGATCATACGGCGTGGGGACCAGCCCCACGCCCGGGTAGACCACGTCGTAGAAGCCCACGCCGTCCGCGTACCTGCGGGGGACCGCCGCCACGGTGAGGAGGCCGGTCGCGCCCTCCGGCGCGGCCCCGTCGCCGAACGGGCTCCCCCGGTCGTACGTGAGCCGGATCTCGGCCGAGTCCCAGCTCACGCCGACCGCCCGCGACAGGCGTCCGGGGCCGTGCGGCAGCCTCTCGTACGACATCAGGTAGAAGTGGTCCTCGAGGGGGTGCCCCCCGACCATCTCGCGGAGGGGAGCGAAGCCCGCGAGCCCCCACTCCCACACGGCGTGGGCGAGCTGTCCCGCGGTGTCCACGACCACCGGGTGGCCGGGGGGCACCGAGACGCCGTCCGACGGGAGGCACGGCCAGCTCTCGACGTGAGCGTCGCCGGGCCCGACGCGGCACGGCCTCCACCAGTAGCCCGCCCCGTCTCGCTCCTCGCCCGGGTAGACGACACCCCCGAGGCCGGACCCCGCGTGAAGCGAGCGCGGGACGGCGGCCATGTGGAGGCGGGCGGACCTCGCCTCGCCCCAGCCGACGACCTCGCCCCAGGCGGTGTCCCCCTCCTCCTCCGACAAGAGGCCGACGTCAGCGTCCGACGACCCCTCCTTGATCACCACGACGCCGACCGAGCTCTCGGGGCGCGGGGGCTCACCGAGGGGGCGCTCCTCGAGCACCAGGAGGTAGAAGTTGTCCTCGATGGGGTTCCCCTCGACCATCCCGAGGAAGGGGGCGAGGCCGTCGAGCCGCCACTCCCGCTCGGCGTGGGCGAGCTGCTCGGGGGTGTCTATCGCGGCCGTCTCTCCCCCCATCGAGCGCCTCTCGTCGGCCATCACCTGCGTGCCGCACTCGCAGTCCCCGATGTGGAGCTCGCCGGGCCCGTATCTACGCACCTTTGTCCTGGGTCGGATCATATGGCCCCCATTTGGCCGGTGGGGCTCCTGCGGCGCCTCCTCCTCGCGCTCCGGGCGCGGGCCCGCCGCCAGCGCCGCCCACGCGGCCCCGGCGGCGAGCAGGGCCACGGCGACGGCCGCGCGACGGCTGTGCGTACCCTCCATGAGGACCTCCCCCTCGACCTAGACGAGATGGTACGGCGTGGGGACCAGCCCCACGCCCGGGTAGACCACACCGTAGAAGCCCACGCCGTCCGCGTACCTGCGTGGGACCGCCGCCACGGTGAGGAGGCCGGTCGCGCCCTCCGGCGCGGCCCCGTCGCCGAACGGGCTCCCCCGGTCGTACGTGAGCCGGATCTCGCTCGAGTCCCAGCTCACGCCGACCGCCCGCGACAGGCGTCCGGGGCCGTGCGCCAGCTCCTCGTACGACATCAGGTAGAAGTGGTCCTTAAGGGGGTGCCCCCCGACCATCTCGCGGAGGGGCGCGAAGCCCGCGAGCCCCCACTCCCACGCGGCGAGGGCGAGCTGTCCCGCGGTGTCCACGACCACCGGGTGGCCGGGGGGCACCGAGACGCCGTCCGACGGGAGGCACGGCCAGCTCTCGACGTGCGCGTCGTCGGGCCCGAGGTAGCACGGCCTCCACCAGTAGCCCCACCCGATCCGCTCCTCGCCCGGGTAGACGGCGTACTTGAGGCCGGACCCCGCGTGGAGCGAGCGCGGGACGGCGGCCATGTGGAGGCGGGCGGACCTCGCCTCGCCCCAGGCGACGACCCTACCCCAGGCGGTGTTCCCCTCCTCCGACACGAGGAGGATGTCAACGCCCAACCGCCCCTCCCTGAACATCACGGAGCCGACCGAGCGCTCGGGGTACGGTGGTCCCTCGAGGGGGCGCTCCTCGAGCGCCAGGATGTAGAAGTTGTCCTCGATGGGGTTCCCCTCGACCATCCCGAGGAAGGGGGCGAGGCCGTCGAGCCCCCACTCCCGCTCGGCGTGGGCGAGCTGCTCCGGGGTGTCTATCGCGGCCGTCTCTCCCCCCATCGAGCGCCTCTCGTCGGCCATCACCTGCGTGCCGCACTCGCAGTCCCCGACGTGGACCTCGCCGGGCCCGTAGCTGCTCGTCTTGGACCAGTCCTCGTAGTCACCCCCCGGCCGGCTGTAGTACTCCTCCAGCGGGGGAAGGGGCTCCTGCGGCGCCTCCTCCTCGCGCTCCGGGCGCGGGTTCGCCGCCAGCGCCGCCCACGCGACCCCGGCGGCGAGCAGGGCCACGGCGACGGCCGCGCGACGGCTGTGCGTACCCTCCATGAGGACCTCCCCTCAGCCGACGCTGCCTGGATTTGACTCGTGGCTCAGCTCGCCTACGGGAATGACCCCATTTCTGCCGATGTCGAACACATGCCACACGGTCCCCGCGCCCTTGTCCCTGGGAACGTAATACGTTGCCATAAGACCATTGCCACTGTAGACCCTAACGAAAGCCCCCGATAGGGAGAGCTCCCTCGAGTCTGGTCTACTTCGATTGCTGTAGTCGTAAACAAAATATCCTATCAGCTCGTTCTCGCCCAGCGAGGCCACATCCACGGTCATTGTCACGGTCTCTGGCCCAAACGATGTCGTGTCATCGAGGTCCAGCCTCGCCGATATCCTACCCCCATCCACGGAATCCGACTTGTGGTAGTAACAGACGTGCAACCTCTTCTCGCCCCCCGAGCGAAGTGTCAGGTGCGAGTCAAGATCTCGTGGGGTATCCCCCCACGTAAGGATGATGCGATACTCATCTTGGGGCAGGGTCGGGGACAGCGCCATAGACGTCACATCGTCACTAGTAGTCGCGACGACGTTGTAGCGCCCCGTCACATAGCCGTCCTTTGAAACCTCGACGGTGTAAGAACCTGGCGTTATGGACAAATCGCATCCTCCTCTGGAACGGAGCGGCTACGCCAAACTCATCTAATCACCATAATAACCCTGTACTGGGAGTTCAGCAAGCGATATGCGATCTTTTGTAAGAGAATCGGCCCCCTGACCTCTCGCCACCTACTTGTGCTGTTCGCGACGGGCCTTTCGGGCAGCCTTTTTCGCTGCCTTCGCCTCGGCTTTTGCGGCGTCCCGCTTCCGGGCCTCCTCGGCGTCCCTCTCCAAGATCTGCAAGACTTTTTTCTCGCTCATGCCCCCAACAAGGTCTCTGGTAGAGTTGCGTATCGGTCGCACCTTGATGAGGTAGTAGATGGCCGCCGCAATGAGCACCACGTAGGCGAGCACGATCATAGAGACGTACGCAAAGGCATGGGGATGCTCCGATCCCGCCTCGCCCCCCGAGAGTGCGGTCGCGCCAAACGTCAGGACAAAGCACACGCCCACAAGAATCCACCATAGGCGAGAACCGCGCCTATAGGCCGGATCATTTCTGCATAGGATCTGAATCGCAGACTCGCGACGATCATCCCGGTCGCGCTGCCTCCTGCGTAGCTCACGCCGCTCCTCGCGGCTCATCTCCGACTCGGACCGGCCGGACTCGCTTTGCTGACCCGAGCGAACCTTGGCCGAGTTGACGACGCGCACCCCGCGCGCGGCCTCCCGTGTCGGCTTGGCCCGCGAGGCGGAGCGCCTCGAGAAGCCGCCGCGTTTCTCGCTCGCACCGGTCTCGCTCTGGCCGCCCACTTTGTCGCCTTGACCTTTTGCCGCCCGCGCAGGCAGGTTGCCGGCCTTCTCGGCCTCGCGACGAGCGGCCTCTATCGTATCACGCAATGACATGTGACTCCCTCATGGGCCTGAACTGGGTGCCGCAGATGAGCTGGAACGCCTCCTCGTAGCGGCCCGTCGTGCCCTCGATGACCTCTGTGGGCAGGTGTGGGGGCTGTCCGGTCATATCCCAGTTCGCCTTGAGCCAGTCGCGCACATACTGCTTGTCGTAGCTGGGCTGGACATGACCCGGCACATAGCCTGCGGCGGGCCAGAAGCGACTGGAGTCGGGTGTGAGCGCCTCGTCGATGAGCGCAAGACGACCGTCGATGAAGCCAAACTCGAACTTGGTGTCGGCGATGATGACACCGCGACTCGCTGCGTATGCGGAGGCGGCGGCATAGATCCGAAGGGAGGCATCGCGGATCTGCTCGGCCACATCCACACCCACGATGTCGCAGCAGCGCTCAAACGAGATGTTCTCGTCGTGCTCTCCTAGCGCCGCTTTGGTCGAGGGCGTGAAGATGGCCTCGGGGATCTTCGAGGCCTCGACAAGACCCGCAGGAAGGCTGATGCCGCAGACGGTACCATCCTGGTCGTAGGTCTTCTTTCCCGAACCGGTAAGGTAGCCGCGCACGATGCACTCGATGGGAACGGGCCTGGCCTTCCTCACGAGCATGGAGCGACCCGTGAGGTAGTCGGCATACCGTTGGTGCCCTGCGGGGTAGTCTGCCACGTCCATCGAGATCAGGTGGTTGGGCATGACGTCCTTGAACCTGTTAAACCAGAATGCCGAGAGGCGCGTGAGCACCTCCCCCTTGTGGGGAATCTCGTCTGGAAGGATAACGTCAAACGCGCTAATGCGGTCACTCGCGACCATGAGCAGGCTGTCGCCACAGTCGTAGATGTCACGAACCTTACCACGCGAATCCGGGCGAAGCTCCATAGCCCCCATATGTTCTCCTCACATCGTGTCCTGCTCCCTGCGTCGCTGCGCGCGCGGGCAATCATGATTGTACTGTATGGGAGCGGCCACGGGCACCCGCGCGTCGCCTTCCTAGCGAGCCTCCCTGGCGTCCGTAGCGCCCTTGTGCGCAACCTGCCCCGCATTCGGCGCGGCCCACTGCTGTGACCTGGCCTGGGTCAGTGGAATCCTCAGTGTGAAGGTGGTCCCCTTACCTAGCTCGGACTCGACGGTAATGCTGCCGTTGTGCCTGTCGGCGATCTCCTTGGTAAGGGAAAGTCCAACACCGAGCCCTCCAGAGACCCTCTCGCGACTCGCATCCGAGCGCCAGAAGCGCGAGAACACGCGCGAGATGTCCTCCTTCGCAATACCGATGCCCGTATCCCTGACGCTGATGAGCGCGTCCGTTCGCTCACGCTCGATGGAAATGACCACCGACCCTCCCTCAGGCGTGTAGCGCATCGCGTTGGACATGAGATTTGTTATGGCCTCACGTATGAGGTCGGGGTTGATCTCTGCGTTGAGCTCATGCGAGGGCGTCCTGTCATCAAAGCGCAGGCTGAGGTCCTTTTCCTTGAAGAGCTGCTCCTGCATGGAGACAAGGCTCCTCATGAG
Source organism: Olsenella sp. oral taxon 807 (assembly GCF_001189515.2). Taxonomy (NCBI): domain Bacteria; kingdom Bacillati; phylum Actinomycetota; class Coriobacteriia; order Coriobacteriales; family Atopobiaceae; genus Olsenella; species Olsenella sp. oral taxon 807. Next base: position 3,060,139 of record NZ_CP012069.2, on the reverse strand, counting down.
GTAGACGAGGTCGGTCCTCTCGACCACAAGATCGCTCGTGTCGCTCTCGATGCGCGAGAGGTGGAGCATCGCATCGACGAGGCGAGAAAGCCTCCTGACCTCAGACGCGACCGTCTCGAAGTGCTCGTCATCTGCGGGCAGGACGCCGTCCTGCATCGCCTCGACGGTGGCTAGGGTCGCCATGAGCGGGGTCCTGAGCTCGTGGGCGACATCGCTCGTAAGGCGATGCTCGAACTTTATGTCGTGCTCCACCTCGCTCGCCATGCTATCGAAGGTCTCGCCGAGCCGACCAAACTCGTCGTCTCCCGTGAGGCCGGTGCGCGCCGTGAGGTCACCGTTCCTGATGCGGGCGGCCGTGTTCGTGATTCGCTGGATAGGCTGTGCCAGGGAGCGCGAGAACAGATAGCCGATGACAAGGGCCACGGTGATGGCGATGGCGGCCGCGACGGCAATAGCATTGTACGAGCTGGTCCTGAAGGCGACATCGCTCCTGGTGAGAAGCGCATCCGACTCAAGGGTCCACATGCGCACCGAGCCGACGACGGTCCCCGTGCCGGTGGTGACGTTTGCCGAAACCATCGAGTCCACGCCAACCGGAATAAAGCGGCCCACGCGACCCGGCTCCCTCGCGTCTCCGCCAGGCGTGCCATCCCCATCCTCGCCCACGGGATCGTCGTAGATCAGGTTGCCACGCGCGTCAAGCACCTGAACGCTGACATCGGGAAACGACTTTGACGCATAGGTCGCGTAGCTCAGCACGTCAACGGTCCATCCACCCTCGGCCTCATACTGGAGCGCAAGGTTCTCTGCGGTTTGCTCGGCCAGTCTCTGCATGTTCTGGCGCGTGTAGCTCTGGAACTGTCCCTCCCAGGTGAAGGCGAGGACCACAGAGAGGACGAGTGCCGTCGTGATCGACGTCAGGACAAAGTAGAACGCCATCCTGCCGCTGAAGGTCTTGGTCGCCCCCGGGGGCCTCGTCTTGTGCGGGACCGTGCTGAAGCTTGCCCTTGGCGGATCGCTGCGGCTTGGTCCAGTATCACCGTGGTAGTGCTCCAGCTCATCAAGAGAGTCTGTCACGGGCAGGGCCTATTTCTTCTCGCCCTCGCTACTAGCGCCCTCGCTAAACCTCTGCGTAGCCTCAAAGCGATAGCCCACGCCGTGGACGGTATAGAGCCAACGTGGGTTGCGTGGGTCATCGCCAAGCTTTGCGCGGAGGTTCTTGACATGGGAGTCTATAGTGCGCTCATAGCCCTCGAAGTCGTAGCCCAAGACCTTCTCCACAAGCTCCATGCGCGTGTAGACGCGTCCCGGATAGCGTGCCAGCGTCGTCAACAGTTTGAACTCCGACGCCGTGAGATCGACCTCCTTGCCCTCGACAAGCACCTTGTGACCCGAGATATCAATCACGAGGTCACCAAAGTCAAGAATCTCGAGCTGCGGCTCAGTCTCGGTGTGGGCGCGACGCAGCAGGGCGCGCACGCGGGCGACGAGCTCGCGCGGCGAGAAGGGCTTGATGAGGTAGTCATCTGCCCCCAGCTCGAGGCCGATGATGCGATCCTCGACCTCGCCCTTGGCGGTGAGCATGATGATGGGCACGTTCGAGGTCTCGCGAACCGTGCGGCACACACGCTCGCCCGAGAGCTTGGGAAGCATGAGGTCCAACACGATGAGGTCAAAGCTGTGCTTCTCGAACTCCTCCAGCGCGCTCTGTCCGTCACCCACCCCGCGCACGATGTAGCCCTCGCGCTCGAGATACGCCGCCACTGCGTCGCGAATCGTCTTTTCGTCCTCAACCAGGAGAATCTTCTTCTCTTCTGATGTCATGAGAGTCCCTCCTATCTTGTTGCGGTCCTTACGGCACACAAAATACTGTCAATCTCTACATATATTAGCGCATGTCGGATTTCTTCGCACGGAAACTATAGCGAGAAGCTTCGCACGTTCACCGATTCGGGATAGCCGGTGTTCTGCGCCTTGATCGTGGCAAAGGTCACAAAGTTGGAGCACTCTCCTGCGCGGGCGGGATACTCGCCGTAGTCAACGCAGCGGTTTGCGGCAATGAGGGTGGAGTAGCTGCGCTCGGTCGTGTTGACGACAAAGTACGAGGAGCTTGCCCTGATGACATAGAGGCCATCCTTGCCCGCCACTGCCGCAGCCGGCTCGCGCGGGAGCGCCACGAAAGGACCGCTGCCACGGCCGATGTAGGTGCCCATGACCCCAAGGAGCCCTCCCGATGAGTAGGTCGCCTCTATCGAAAACGCGAACTTATCACCTATGCGCACCGCGTTGAGCGGCCTGACGGTCTGGGGGAGCACCAGACGGTCTATCTGGGTGGCAAGGTTGTCCGACAGCGAGTAGGCCGTGATGCCGTAGTAGGTGCCCTGGCTCGCGTTGACGCGCGGCACCAGCGTCACCGTGTCGTTCGACACGAGTGGCTCGGTGGCAAAGCGGCCGGGTGACTCCACCACCGAGCGCGCGTCGCTATCCCCGACGCTCCAGACATAGCAGAAGGAATGCTCGGTGGTTTTGTGTCCCGAGATAGACGGCATGACCTGCCAGATGACCCGCTTGCCCGTCACCGCAAAGGGCGCTGGGTCGAAGTCGGAGTTCGCACTCCACAGCGCCGTCGGAGAGCCGCTGAGCACGCCACCAGAAAACGCGGAGGCATAGAGCGCCCAGTCATGGGTGAGGAGGTTTAGCTCAACCCAGGCAAAGACTGAGTCTGAGCAGCGCACGTCATAGATCACGACGCTCGTCTTGTCGTCCGCGAGCGGCTCTTTGACGACCTCCTTTAGGGTTCCGGTCTCGGTCGAGAAGGCCGAGGCCTTCACCATCGGCGCGGCAGAGGAACCCGCCGTCGTGACAGGCACCCATTTGCCCTCGGCGGGATGGAGGACGTTACCGAGGGCTATCGTCCAGCTGGCGCCCTGCGTGAGGGGAAGCTCGACTGAAGAGTAGTTGCTCTGGTTGGTCTTGGGGTCTATGACGTAGTCTGCCTTGTTCGAGTCAACGACCGTCGGCGTGCCGTCCTCCCCCCGTTTTGACGTACAGCTCCTCACCACGCCTATCGTGCCAGCGGCCGCAGCGACGATACCAACTCCCGCAGCCGCCCTGATGACGGTGCGGCGCGTGAGGGTAAAGCGGGGGCGGGACCTTGGAGCGCCTGCGGAGGACGAGCCGGAGGCCTTGGAGCTATGATGGCCCTGCGTACCCTGTGAGGGCGAGGGACCCTGTCGCGTCGCAGGCCCGCCCGGGCGAGGGGCCCTCGAGGACGACGTGGGGGCCGAGGCCTGTCGCTTCTTTGTGGCACGAGGACCTCTGGCGACACCTTGCCCCTGTGCGTTGTCGGAAAGCTGCGTCAAGGAGCCTCTCCTCCATCGGCGTGAATGCTACTGAGCTCCAAGTATACCCAGCAAGACACGGCGCTCTCAGTCACAGCGTGGCCTCCTCAGCTCACCTGCAGCGCCAGACTAGCAGCGGCGTCACTCGCGCCAGCCGCCGCAGCTTGCGTCGCAGCTTGCGTCGCAACTGGCGGCGCAACTGGCGGCGCAACAGTGTACACAAATGCCCCAAAACGGGCCCGAGAGGCTATTTTCGCCAATCTGTGTACACTCCTGCGTCTCCCCCACGTCTGCCCGCGCGACCGGGCGGGGTCACGGGTCCCACGACGTCAACGGCCCCATGGCACCCGCGATGCCAGGGCGCTCGGGCCTGAGGACCACGCCGCCGGAGCGATGACGCAACCAGCTACCCACACGAGCTCATGAAGCCTCGCTTTTTTCTTCCTTCTTGCTGTCTATAGCACTAAGATCCGCCCGTCTAGGCCCCGCAGGACTGCCCCTCATCGTCAAAGCTCAGCCCCTCCAGACGCTCGAAGACGACGCCCACGCGGGCCAGAAAGCTCTTGGGGTCAAAGATGGCATCGAGCTGGCCCGTCGTGAGTGTGCAGCGCTCATCGGCCTCGAGCCTCTCGCGAAAGCTCTTCCCCGCCTCGCACCGCTGCACCTCCGCCCACGTGGACATGGCGCTCTCCTGCACGATCTGGTAGGCGTCCTCGCGTGTGAGGCCCGTGTCCACAAGGGCCAGCAGCACCTTGGACGAGAAGATGAGCCCCCGCGTCCTGTTGAGGTTGGCGCGCATCTGCTCTGGGTAGAGCACCAGGCCGTCTATGACGCGGATAAGGCACTGGAACATGTGGTCGAGGGCGACGAAGGAATCCGCCTGGGCGACGCGCTCGGCCGAGGAGTGACTGATGTCACGCTCATGCCAGAGGGCAACGTTGTCGAAGGCTACCTGCGCGTTGGCCTTGACGACGCGCGAGAGGCCACAGACCTTCTCCATCGTGATGGGGTTGCGCTTGTGGGGCATGGCCGAGGAGCCCTTCTGCCCCTTCTTGAACGGCTCCTCGGCCTCGAGGGTGTCGGTCTTTTGGAGACCGCGGACCTCAGTCGCGATGCGCTCGCAGGTGGACGCGACGGTCGCGAGCACGCCCGCCAAGAAGGCATGGTGGTCGCGGGAGATGACCTGCGTGGAGAGCGGGTCGACGGCAAGCCCCAGCCGCTCGCAGACGTATCGCTCGACGCGCGGGTCGATGCTCGAGTAGCTGCCCACCGCGCCCGAGATCGCGCCGCAGGAGATGCCCTTCCTGGCGTCGACAAGACGGTCGAGGTCACGCTTCAGTTCCCAGGCCCAAGAGCCAAACTTCATGCCAAAGGTCATGGGCTCGGCGTGGATGCCATGCGTGCGCCCCACGCAGAGCGTGTCTTTCTCCTCAAGGGCGCGACGCCTACAGATCTTGCCAAGCACCCTGCAATCCTTGATGAGGATGTCCGTGGCCTGCGAGAGCTGGTAGCACAGGGCAGTGTCGCCAAGGTCCGAGCTCGTCATGCCGTAGTGGATCCATCGGCTGGGCTTGGGGCCATCCTTCGGGACATCCGCGTCCACGTAGGAGCCCATGTTGGTGAGAAAAGCGATGACGTCGTGGTTGGTCACGGCCTCTATCTTGTCTATCTCGTCCTTGTCAAAGGAGGCGTGCTCGCGAATCCAGGAGGCCTCCTCGCGCGTGATGCCGATCTCGCCCAGCTCGGCATGGGCCTCGCAGGCAAGGACCTCGATTTTCTGCCAGATGGCATACTTGTTCTGGAGCGAGAAGACGTGGCCCATCTCGGGGCGCGTGTAGCGATCGATCATGGGATTCCCTTCCTGCGGGGCAACGCGAGCGACAGGCTCGCGCATGGACGTATGCTAGCGGCTTTCACCATAGCGAGCCCACCCCACAAGAGAGGCAACACTCGCAACCCCTTCATATTTTTGCCAAAGAGAAGAAAGCCACCAAGACGCAGACGCGCGGTATCTCACTTGTCCTTGGCTCTCGCTGCAAGCACTAGCTCGACCACCAATCCCATTCCAAGGGTGCAGGCCATACCAATGATGGACATGTTCGCACCGACTGCCTGGCCCACGGGACCATTGGAAGAACTCGTAATCTCATATATTGGAAGACCAAAGCAGGTGACCATATAGGATGGCGCCTGTGTGCTTGATACACTGGCGTAACCAACAAAAATCAGTGCGAAAAAGATGACACCGGTTATAGCAAAACCCCCGATAACATAGGAAACTAAGCGCGCTGGCAGACTATTCTTCAGTTTGTGAGAAATCTTTGACATTCCTATCACCGTCCCTATAACTTATGCCTTCTAAAGCGCCACAATCCAAAAAGAAACAGCAGCGACACGCCTATGTGTGCCATACAGATACGAAATGCATCAGCATCAAAGCGGACTGAACCCTGCCAGACATTGAAAAGATCGTTCATCCCATACTTCATCGGGATATAGCTCCCAATCAACTGGACGGTCTCAGGAAGGTCAGCAAAGGGCCCAAAGACCCCACAAAACAAAAACAGGGAGAACATGATGGTCAGGCCAAGGGGCATCAGAACTTGCTGGCTTGGAAAGCACAGCGCTAGGACTGCTCCAATCAGCAGGTACGTGACAAGTATCATCAAATAGTGTAAAAGAAACGAGAAAAACGCGGTCATACTCGGTATGTGCAGGCCAAAGAACAGCAACGCACATATGAAGCAGAGTAAAAACGTGAGGATTCCCATTGCGATATGCACGATTATATCGCTCGCTATCATATATGATGCGCGTACCCCAAGGAAGGTAAGACGCTTCAGGCTCCCATCCTCAATACGATTAGCAATCCAAATGGGAAACGATATCAGCGTCAAAGGCAGAACACCTATACCCAACGCAACCAAAAGGTACTTATCAATGAGATGTAACCCCCCCCGATGTCAATATTGCCATACGACACCATAATCACAACCATCATGAGCAGGGGAAATGCGAGGGAGAAAAAGACTGCGATGGGAATGCGCATCATAACCTTAAAATCTACCAAAAGATATCTAAGCACGGACGCTCCCCCTCTCCTGCGCATAGCGATACATCGAGTAGAAGTCAGGGGGACGAGACGTGTGGTTTATTCCGTGTCTCTGCAGGAAACGCTCCGCCTCTCTTGCCTGATTTTCATCCTCAAGGATGACGGCACACAAAGCACCTTCGTACTGCCTGATAAAGAGTGCGCCAGAGAAATTAACGTCCTGCGACAACGACAAGGAATCCTCTTGGGATACAAGGATGACTCCCGGATGACGGTATCGCTCCTTAAACGCATCGATAGTTCCCCAAAACACAACTTGTCCCCTGTCGAGCATAAGTATCTTGCCCGCCCATCCCACGATCTCCTCAAAATAGTGAGTCACCACGAGAACCGTTTTTGATGCCGTTCGCTCTCTTACGAGATGGAGCAGATGCATACGTTTCTCAAAATCTAGACCAGTAGTCAGCTCGTCAAAGATGAGAAAATCCGAATCACGGTACAGGACAAGTGCGAGGGAGAGACGCTGAAGCTCTCCCTGAGAAAGCCCACCAACCCGTGAATCAAGAATACCTGCTAGATCGAAGTCATGGACCATCTGCACGACTGAGGCATCCTTTAAGTTCTTTTGCGCAACTATACTGATAAGTTCCTTAACCTTCATCAGATGACCATAGTCATTGTTCTGAAAGAGAATCCCCACATCTCTAAAACTCGGACCCTTACGGATGGTACCTGAATATGGTCTTTGATCGATGATGCAATTCACTAAGGTCGTTTTACCTGCGCCATTTGGACCGACAATGGCAACTACATCCCCATGCAGAATGTCGATCGTCTGGTCAATGGCAAGGATGTTCTTGCCGCCCAAAACAACAGACAGGTCAGTTATAGTCAGCGAATCATCCATGAAACCTCATGACTCTTCTCAGTGGGCTGGGCCACCCGATGGGATTACCCGTCCTTTTTCCTTCGCACATGCGCGACTGCGGCCTGCACTGGTAGAGCAGGGGCAGAGGCTACCAAGAGGGCTTCAAGTCTACCCGAAGAAACATGGAGGTGCAACGGATGGATGGAATTGAGGGTCACTAAACGGCATCAACGCTATCTTTCACGGATAGACCAATGCTGTCCTTTCAGGGCTCTTCGGGGGTTAGTGTGAGTTGACGCCTCGGCGAATCGCGTCGCAACAGTGTACGCAAATGCTCCACTCTGCAACCGGCAACTCACGGAAAGGCGCACTCTGGGGGGTGTCGCCCTCACGGAAAGGCGCATTCTGGACGGGCGACGTCACGGAAAAGCGCATTTTGCGTGTGGGCCGGCCATAGAGTGCGCTTTTCCGTGAGATCCGGCGTATAGAGTGCGCCTTTCCGTGAGGTGGCGGGTGCAGACTGCGCTTTTACGTGAGACCGTCTGCACAGAATGCGCCTTTGCGTGAGGTGGCTCCACGTTTGCGCAGGTGAGGAAAAGCGCACTCTACGGAAAAGCGCATTCTGCGACCGGACCCTCACGGAAAAGTGCATTCTGTGCCGGCGACGCCACCTCGACGTCACGGAAAAGCGCATTTTGTGTGCGGCCCCTCACGAAAAAGCGCATTCTGCGTGCGGGCCTCACCAAAGGGCGCACTCTGCATGCGAGCGGTCGCACGGAGTGCGCCTTTCCGTGAGACGGCGGGTGCAGAGTGCGCTTTTACGTGAGACCGTCTGCGCAGAATGCGCCTTTGCGTGAGGTGGCTCCACGTTTGCGCAGGTGAGGAAAAGCGCACTCTACGGAAAAGCGCATTCTGTGCCGGCGACGCCACGGAAAAGCGCATTCTGCACCAGCGACGCCACCGCGACGTCACGGAAAAGCGCATTCTGCACCAGCGACGCCACCGCGACATGACCGAAAGGCGCACTCCGCATGCGAGCGGTGGTTGCGCCGAGAGGCCATTTTCGCCGATCTGTGTACACTCCCGTGTCACCACGGCCGTTCGCGCGCCAAGGTGCTCGGACCTGAGGCCCACGCCACCGGGACGGTGACGCAACCACCTACCCACACGAACTCACGACCCCCCTTTAGCCTGCAAAAAGCGTCCTGCCGCGCCTTATGCGCCAGGCCTGCCCTCGCTCTTGTCCCGCAGGGCCTTGACCTGGCGACGGTCGTGCTTGAGCAGCTTGGACGCCTCGTGCATCTGGAGCCTCACCGCCTCGTGGCCGGTGCCTCCGTAGGTATCCCTCGCTCTCACGATGCCCTCTGGGTTCAGGTCCTCGACGACGTCCTTGCCAAAAAGCGGCGAGAACTTCTGGAACTCCTCTGCGGTCAGGTCCTCGAGCCCCACGCGATGCCTCTCACAGTAGAGCACGAGCCTGCCCACGATCTCGTGCGCCTTGCGGAAGGGCAACCCGCGCTTGGCAAGGTAGTCCGCCACGTCCGTCGCCGCCGTAAAGCCCAGGCCCGCCTCGGCAAGCATCTGATGCGAGTGGACCTCCCAGCTGTCTATCATGCCCTCCATGCAGATCATGGCGTCACGCAGGGTGTGCGCGGCATCGACGGCACCCTCCTTGCACTCCTGGAGATCCTTGTTGTAGGCCAACGGCAACGACTTCATGGTGACCAGAAGCCCCATGAGGTCACCGTAGACGCGTCCCGTCTTGCCGCGCGTGAGCTCGGCGAAGTCGGGGTTCTTCTTCTGCGGCATGATGGACGAGCCCGTGGAGTAGGCATCCGAGAGCGTGATGAAGCCGAACTCCGTCGTGGACCAGGTGATGATCTCCTCGCAGAGACGCGAGAGGTGCATCATGCCCATGCTGCAGGCATAGAGCAGGTCAATCAGGTAGTCGCGGTCGCTCACGGCGTCCATCGAGTTGGGAACAGGATGGTCAAAGCCCAGAAGCTCGGCCGTGTAGAAGCGATCGAGCGGGTAGGTGGTGCCGGCGAGGGCCGCCGCGCCAAGCGGGCTGGCGTCCGCCGCCTGGTAGGCAGCCATGAGGCGCGTATAGTCGCGAGAGAACATCCAGAAATAGGCAAGCAGGTGATGGGAGAAGAGTACCGGCTGGGCGTGCTGCATGTGGGTGTAGCCCGGCATGATGGTGCCAAAGTTCTTGCGGGCGGCACGGACGATGACCTTGCGCAGGGAGTAGTTCTCGGAGATGAGGTTCATGAGCAGATGCTTGGTATAGAGGCGGATGTCGGTCGCCACCTGGTCGTTGCGCGAGCGCCCCGTGTGCAGGCGTGCCCCGGCTGCACCTATGTCCTCGATGAGCTCGGACTCCACGGCCATGTGGATGTCCTCGTCGTTGATGTTCCACTTGAACTTACCCTGGTCTATCTGGTGCTCAATCTCAAGGAGGCCCACCTCGATGTGCTCGACGTCGGTATCGGAGAGGATGCCCTGCCTGCCCAGCATCCTCGCGTGCGCGATGGAGCCCGCGATGTCCTGCTTGTACATTCGCTTGTCGACGGGCAGAGACGCCCCAAAGCGCTGCGTGAACTCGCTCACGCTCTGCTCGAACCTACCTGACCAGAGTGCCATGTGACGTCCCTCCTCCGTAATCGGCCTCCCAAGCCCGCCCCAAGGCAGGGCGCCTTGCCCCACATGTCAGGCAAGGCGCCACATACATACTATCTCCTGCGCCGCACAAGACGGCCGGCGTCTCGCAGCGTCACGCAGAGAGGCTGTCGGCGACCACGAAGGCAGGCCCATCCCCCTCGCTCGCCTCACCGCCCAGCCGGGCCGCAGGCCCCTGCACGCCCGACCAGGTCTTGCTGGGCAGGCTGTGGAGGTCGATGAAGCCCTTGGACGCGCTGCGGTCGAAGCTGTCCCCGACGCCGTAGGTCGCCAGGTTGAAGTCATAGAGCGAGTAGGCGCTCCTGCGACCGGTGACGGTGAGCGAACCCTTGTAGAGCCTGGCCTTGACCTCCCCGCTCACAAAGGCCTGGGTGCTGGCGCAGAAGGCGTCCAGAGCCTCCTTGAGCTGCGAGAACCAGAGGCCGTCATAGACGACGGTCGCCCACTGCTGGTCGATCAGGTGCTTGTACTGGAGCGTGTCGGCATCGAGGCAGAGGGTCTCGAGGGCGTGGTGCATGGTGATGAGAGCCAGCGACGCCGGACACTCGTAGCACTCGTGGCTCTTGAGACCCACGACGCGATCCTCGATCATGTCGAGGCGACCGTAGCCGTGCTTGCCGCAGATCTCGTTCATCTTGATGATGAGCGGGAGCAGGTCCATCTGCTCGCCGTTCAGCGAGACGGGCTTACCCTGCTCGAAGCCAAGGACGATCTCCTCGGGCGTGTCGGGGGCGTCCTCTGCGGAGGCGGTCATCGTCCAGATGTCCGCAGGCGGCTCCATCCAGGGGTCCTCGAGGACGCCGCACTCGATGGCGCGACCCCAGAGGTTGTCGTCGATGGAGTAGGGCTTCGCCGCAGTGGTGGGAACGGGCACGCCGTGGGCCTTGGCCCACTCCATCTCCTGCTCGCGGGTAAGGAGGTCCCACTCGCGCACGGGGGCGAGGATCTTGAGCTTGGGGTCAAGGGCATGGATGCAGGTCTCGAAGCGTACCTGGTCGTTGCCCTTGCCGGTGCAGCCATGGGCGATGTAGGAGGCGCCGGTCTTGTGCGCGATGTCAACGAGCTTGCTAACGATCAGCGGACGCGAGAGTGCCGAGAGCAGCGGGTAGCTGTCCTCGTAGAGGCCGTTGGCCGCGATGGCCTTGGTCAGAAAATCCTCGGCGTACTCCTCGCGCATGTCGAGCGCCTGGGAGTAGACCGCGCCCATGTCATAGGCCTTCTTCTCGACCCAGGCGAGGTCCTCCGCGTCCTGGCCGACGTTTCCGCAGATGGCTACCACGTCGAGACCCTTCTCGAGCTGTAGCCACTTGACCATGACCGAGGTGTCGAGGCCACCGGAGTATGCAAGTACGACCTTCTCCTTGGCGTTGCCATGTACGTTTTCATATACGTTTGCCATGATGTCCTACCTTCTTGATGTGGGTTACGTAGGTGTGGATTAGCGAAAGGTCAGATGGAGCTGCGACACCTAGGTAAAAGAAAGGCCCCGGCGATGCCGGGTGCCGAATCAGTCCGTCTGTCGTGGTGAGGGTGTAAGTCTTCCTCAGGGGACCGAAGCTACACGCGCTGGCGTCGCAGCGAGATTCGTCGACCCTGGCGTCGGGAGGAGCCTGCAAGCTGTGCGTTGTTCAGTTTCATGCTTCCCTCCCATCCAATGGATTGGTCCGTATGGCGTGTCCTGAGGGCGTCTACAACCTGTGCCGCTGACACCCTCTCGTTCTCTATAGGAAGATAATAACCTATGTGGACGTTTCCTTGCAGTCAAGTCATATTCGGTAGCCTACTCGAAACATTTGGGTGCGACACGCGAGAGAGGCGCGAGCGTGCACGTGCGACACACAGACCGACAGGCGAGCAATCGGCCGATTGGCCGAATGCGGATTGAGTGGTGCCGCACAGTCCGCAGGTAGACCCACCGTCGCCATGGGGACACTGGGCCGAGGCGCGCACGCAGTCGATTGGCCCCCAATGCCTACATCAGGCCCCGGACTCGTCCGCACCAGCGTTTCCCGGGCTGCCACTCTCAGCCCGACCACCAGCCCCGTCGCTGTCATTCCCAACCATCCTCCGTCCTACGTCCCCGTCAAGCCTCGCGCCCACGCGCTCGAGGGCGGCGCCGACCAGACAGAGGGCGCAGAGGCAGATGGTGACCTGCTGGACACGGGGGAGGAAGCCGTAGTAGCGGTAGTGCTCGGCGATGCCTCGGAGCATGAGGGCGACCAGAGCCGCGCACTCCGCCGCTCGAAGGGCCATGCGCCCGCGCCACCCCGCCTCCCCGCCTGGTCCCGGGCGCTCGAGGCCGACGAGCAGCGCCAGGGCCGACGCCGCGAGGAAGTGGGCCAGGCGCAGGACCACCCACGTCCGGTCCACGACATGCCCCACCTGCACGGCAAGCTTCGTCATCCCGGAGGCGTAGAACTCGTAGCACACCGCAGTGCAGACAGTGTAGAGGTAGATCCCCGAGACGAACGCGAGGCCCAGCGTCGCGACGTCGCCAGCGGCCCTGCCGTAGCGCGACGGCACGCTGCCGCCACCTGGGTGCCGCTCCGCCAGGAGTGCGGCCCCCGCGAGGAGCGCGACCACCCCGAGGGTCATGGGGAACCACCAGACCCGCGTGGGGGAGCAATCACGGATGCAGGCGAGTGAGAAACCGAGGATGTGCACCGCGAGGGGACCCAGGGCGCTCACCCTGCCCCTCCTCAGCCACAGGAGCGCCAAGGCGGCCGCGCAGAGCGGGTAGGCGTCTGTGAGCACCTCCCCTAGCAGAATGTACGCCTTTATGGAGTCCCTCTCCCCCGAGAGCGCCCCCTCGAGCCCCCAGAGCCGCACGTCGGCGAGGACCTCAGGAAAGGTGGGGATGACATACCCCACGAATCGAAGCACGTCCCCCACCAGGAGGAGGACCGCCCCCAGCAGCACGAGCGCCCTCCCGACCCTGCAGGCCACGCCGCCGCTCCCGCCCATGTGTCCTCCTCCCTCCGGCCCGCGCGCCTTACCGCACGGCCGTGTCGCCCTACCGCACCATCATACGTCACTTCCCACGGATGGGCCAGCAATGCCCCCGGTTGTCGCTCCGGACCCCACCCGCAACCCCGTCGAGGGTGGCGGACGACCCTTCGGGAGCGCCCCACGCACCCGCATGTCACCCGTCTCCGCGACACCGTAGCGGCGTCGATCGGGCACCGGGACCACGGGCTCGGCCACGCCACTCGGTAACGCCGAGTGCGCGACGCGCGTGCCAACCGGTGACGCCGAGTGGCACGCACGGCGCGGCTCGGGGCCATCCGGCAGCCCGAGGGCCCGCATAGCATATACTGGGCACGTGGCGGACCCCACGAGGGAGACGGAGGAGGGACCATGGAGGAACAGGCACCCCAAGACCCCGGCGCACGGAAAGACCGGAGGACCACCCACGGCCACACGGGCATCACGGCGCTACGCCTGGTGACTCTCGCCGCCTGCCTGGCGTTCGCGCTCATGCTGGCCACGGCGCCGCCCCGCGAGGCACCGAGGGTCGGCGCCATCGGCGCCGGCTGCTCCTACGAGCTCGACACGTGGACCGGCACGCTCACCATCCGTCCCACGGACGGGGTGTCTGGGGAGATGGCCCGCGTCCGCGACGCGCTGCCCGACGAAGACCTCCGGCACGCCGTCAAGTCGGTGACCGTCGAGGAGGGCGTCCTGGCGCCTGCGGACTCAGGCTACCTCTTCGGGGGCCTGTACGCGATGGAGGCCCTCGACCTCTCGGGCCTCGACACCTCACAGGTCACAAACATGGGGGACATGTTCTTCGCGTGCTCGTCGCTCCGGTCCCTCGACCTCTCCGGCTGGGACACCTCACAGGTCACAAACATGGGGGACATGTTCCTCGGGTGCTCGTCGCTCGCCTCCCTCGACCTCTCCGGCTGGGACACCTCACGGGTCACGGACATGTGGGGCATGTTCTCCGGCTGCTCGTCGCTCTCCTCCGTCGACCTCTCGGGCTGGGACACATCGATGGTCACCGACATGGGATACATGTTCGACGGCTGCTGCTCGCTCACGTCGCTCGACCTCTCCCACTTCGACACCTCGATGGTCACGGACATGGGTCGCATGTTCTGCGGATGCTCGTCGCTCACCTCCCTCGATCTCTCCCACTTCGACACCTCGCAGGTTACGGACATGAGCGGCATGTTCTCCGGGTGCTCCTCGCTCGCCTCCCTCGACCTCTCGGGCTGGGACACCTCGCGGGTCATCGGCATGGGATACATGTTCTGCGACTGCGCCTCGCTCGCCTCACTCGACACATCCCACCTCGACACCTCGAAGGTCACCGGCATGAGCGGCATGTTCTGCGGCTGCGCCTCGCTCCCCTCCCTCGACCTCTCCGGCTGGGACACCTCCGGGGTCGGGGGCATGTGGGGGATGTTCTGGGGCTGTTCGTCGCTCTCCTCCCTGGCGGTCGGGGAGCGCTGCGGGAACGTCCTCTCCACCGACATGCACACCTCGCTCCCCGCGGGCGTGGGCGGCTGGGGGTGGCACTCCGAGAGGGACAAGAGGTGGCTCACGACAGGCGAGCTCTCGTCCTCTCGCCGGGGGGTGGCGGACACCTACACGGCCCCCGAGGCCTGGAGGTCGCTGGTGTCGCCGCAGGCGGCCACGGCGTCGCCGTAGGGGCGCGGGGACCGGGGCCGGGCTTGCCCCAGGCCCCGCCTACCCGACGTCCCCCTCCTGGGCCGCGCGGGAGGCCTCCAGCCCCGAGCCCGCGCGCTCGAGGGCGGCGCCGACCAGGCAGAGGGCGCAGAGGTAGATGGTGGCCGTCTGGAGGCGGGGGAGGAAGCTGTAGTAGCTGTAGTGCTCGGCGATGCCTCGGAGCATGAGGGCGACCAGGGCCGCGCACCCCGCCGCGCGAAGCGCCATGCGCCCGCGCCCCGCCTCCCCTCCTGGCCCCGGGCGCTCGAGGCCGACGAGCAGCGAGAGGGCCGACGCCGCGACGAAGTGGGTGGGCCAGGCGCAGGGCCACCCACGCCCGGTCCACGGGGTGCCCCGCCTGCCCGGCCATCCTCGCTATCCCGGAGGCGTAGAACTCGTTTGCCACCACGCAGCAGGCGGTGTAGAGGTAGACCCCCGAGGCGAACGCGAGGCCATCGCCTCGGGTGCGTGCCGGCCGTTGCGGCTCGAACGAGAGGTCGCGCCGGGCGCGACGCAGCCGCGCCCCCGGAACGGCCCGGGCGCGGCGATCGGCAGGTCGACCGCCGTGCGCCCCGGGAGGGCCGGGGCCGGCGCTATGTGCGCGTGCAGGTCGCCCACCGCGGCCACGCGGGGCCGTCCCCGTCCGGCTCTCAGGTGGAAGACGCCGCCGACCGACCTGACGGTGGGGACCGAGCTTGGGAGGTCGCGGCGCATCGGGTCGGGCCCGGGCGGCGCGCCCCAGCCGGTCGCAGGGGCCGGGTCGCGGCACACGGTCCGATGCGTTCGATGGAACGGGGATATCCGACAAAAGTTCATTATCCTGGGTGTCCCTCATCCGCCAGCCAGACTTCGTGGCCCCGAGGCATTCGAGCACATCTGCTCGCTCGTCATCGACAAGAAGCCCGAACTCGCGTCCGCAGTCGAACACGGAAATCTGCGCCTCGTCCGTTTCTCGGAAGGAACTTGCGCGCAGATCATGCACAAAGGCCCCTACGACGATGAGCCCGCAACGATCGCGAAGCTTTCGAGTTTTGTTGCTGATCAGAACCTTCGCCTCGACATCGGAAACGCGAGCGGTTCGGACCCGCAGGACATCCTCGGCTTTCTGGACTGCGATGGAGTCATCCCGCGGATCTGTCTCCACCACGAGATATACCTGGGCGATCCTCGCCGGATGAAGCCTGAAAACCTCAAGACAGTCATCAGGCATCCCATTGCATAGGAGGCCGAGAATGGACTTCGCGAAGATAGACGCCCGCCCGCTTTCATACCCCGGGGCAAGCAAGGCGTTCCATGATAAATGGAGCTGGATGGTCTACTGGGTAGGCGGCAGGCAGTTCGCCTGCAAGTGCACGACTAAGCCCAAAGCGAAGAAGCCCTACGCAGGACGGCATCTTCTTCCGCAATGCCATCCTGACCATCTTCCCTCCATAGACATAAATCGAGAAGTCTGCTATAAATGAAATATATTCTGGGCTGGCCGAAAGGCCCTGGTCCACCCAAGGGCGGGGACGTTTTCCCCGCCACTTTTGTTTTAGGGGATAAATGTCTAGGCTCAGCGTATTCATAGACGAATCGGGTGATTTCGGGTCTTACGAGCACCATGCCCCGTACTACATCATCACCCTGGTCTTTCACGATCAGGGCTCCGACATCTCAGAGCAAATCGACCACCTGAAGCGCCATCTCGTCGAGCAGAATTTCGCGGAGAACCACGCCATACACTCCGCCCCGCTCATCAGGCGAGAGAGGGACTACTCCGGCATGGATCTCACGGCGCGCCGCAAGCTCTTCCGGTCCCTCTTCACCTTCATGCGCTTGTGCGATATCTCCTACAAATCCTTCGCCTTTAAGAAACGAGAGTTCTCAGACCACGACCAGATGGTATCCAGGATATCTCGCGAGGTAAGCACGTTCCTGAAGGATCACCTCGCATTCCTGCAGTCCTTCGACCGCATAATCGTCTACTACGACAACGGGCAAAAGGAGATAACCAACCTCGTGAACACGCTCTTCAACGCTTTCCTGGAGGCGGAAGTCAGGAAGGTGTCCCCCTCCGACTACAGTCTGTTCCAGGCGGCGGACATGTTCTGCACCCTTGCGCTTCTCGAGGAGAAGCGCAAAAACGAAGGGCTAAGCAACTCGGAGAAGGAGTTCTTCATGAGCATAAGAGACCTGAAGAAGAATTATCTAAAACCCGCCAATGCGAAAAGGCTTTCCCTGTAGGAGCTTAGCCATAACTGTTGCTCGAATAAAACCGTTGCCAGGCACCAGAGAGAAAGCGAGCCTTCGGTAGTTCTCGTGGCCTAGAGGTCGCCTGGTTGTCCCGTGCCACCTTCCTCCTCTCCTCCCCGCGATCCTCCCAGGGAAGTGCCGGCTGCCCATCGGAGCAGCGCAGCATGAGAAGCGCGACGAGGTTGTCGGTGTCGTGGGACCGCAGCCATGCGCACCGTCACCTTAGCCTTGTCGTCGGTGCCCCCCGCGCGGCCGACTCCGGCGCCCGGCGCCACGGCGGCGACGACGTCCGCGCGCCTGCGCCCCGCCCTCCTCTCGACGGCGACCACGGGCCCGATCTCGCGGCAGGCGGCCCCGCGCGGCCAGCCGTCGGGCATGGCCTCGGCCTCGGCGGTGTGTTTTGTCAACTCCCAGTCCCCTACATGGCCGCGGTGATCGACCTGTGCACGCGCATGGCGCCGGTCCTGGCCTTCCCAGGGCGCATGACGGCCGACCTGCCGATCGCCGCGCTCGGGCCGTCCCGGGGGCGCGGCTACGTCGCGCTCGGCGCGATCTCTCGCTCGGACCGCGGCAGCCAGCACGCACCCGAGGCAGGCGATGGCCGACTGGGCGCACGGCGCACGGCGCACGGCGCACGACGTGAGGCTGCCCGCCGGCGAGACGGGACCCCGCCACGACAACGCCGTCGCCGAGTCATTCCTCGGCACGTCCGAGGACGAGACGTGCCACCCTCGCAGCTTCGCCACCCGCAAGGAGGCGCGACTCGCATCAGCCGGGTACGTCGAGGGATACCACGACCGCCGTCGCCCGCACTCCACGATCGACTACCACATCCCCGCAGAGGAGATGGACGCACTCTTCGAGCGCATGGACGCGATGGTCGCGAGAGAGGAGGCGTTGCCACTGGCGGCATGATTATGGGCCGCTCGCTGTCCGGGGGGGTTGAAACAGTTCAGCCCTCGCCCACGGGGGCAAAGGCGCGCGGGGGACGGCGCCGGGGCCGCGTGCAGCCTCACGGAGGGGCGCATCTCGGCCCGACGCCTCACGAAAAGGCGCAGTCTGTGGCCTCCGCGTCGCACAGAATGCGCTTTTCCGTTACATCACCGCCCGGGAGGCGTGGGGTACGACCCCCCGCCAGCCTGCGGGGCACTATGGAGAATGGCCCAACTGGGCAAACGTGCTCGAGCAACCCCCCGCCAGGCTGGCGGGGGGTTGCGCTAGGGTCCGCAGGCCCCAGCCTGGGGCCTGGCCGCGCAGAAAGGCGCAGTCTGAGCAGGGGGCCTCGCTGATGGCGCGCCCTGGGTCAGGCCGCAGGCGGCCCAAGCGTCGCCCTAGGGGCGCCTGGGCCAAGGCCGGCCCCTGGCCCCGCCTACCCGTCCTCCCACTCCGGGGCCGCGCCGGCGGGGCCATCAAGCCTCGATCCCACGCGCTCGAGGGCAGCGCCGACCAGACAGAGGGCGCAGAGGTAGATGGTGACCGTCTGGAGGCGGGGGAGGAAGCTGTAGTAGCTGTAGTGCTCGGCGATGCCTCGGAGCATGAGGGCGACCAGGGCCGCGCACCCCGCCGCGCGAAGCGCCATGCGCCCGCGCCCCGCCTCCCCTCCTGGCCCCGGGCGCTCGAGGCCGACGAGCAGCGAGAGGGCCGACGCCGCGACGAAGTGGGCCAGGCGCAGGGCCACCCACGCCCGGTCCACGGCATGCCCCTCCTGCTCGGCCATCTTGGCCATCCCGGAGGCGTAGAACTCGTTTGTCACCACGCAGCAGGCGGTATAGAGGTAGACCCCCGAGAGGAACGCGAGGCCCAGCGACGCGACGTCGCCCGCGGCCCTCCCGTAGCGCACCGGCGCGCTCCCCCCTCGCGGGCGCCGCCCCGCCAGGAGCGCGGCCCCCGCGAGGAGCGCCGCCGCCCCCAGGGCCATGAGGAGGCCCCAGAGCCTCGTGAGGGCGAAACTGCGTATGGTGGGGAGGGAGAAGCCGAGGAGGTGCACCGCGAGGGGGCCCAGGGCGCGCACCCTGCCCCTCCTTAGCCACAGGAGCGCGAGGACGACGACGCAGAGCAGGTAGGCGTCTGTGAGCACCTCCCCTAGCAGACTGTACACCTCTATGGAGTCCCTCTCCCCCGAGAGCGCCTCCCCGAGCCCCCAGAGCCGCACGTCGTCGAGGACCTCCGGGAGGGTGGGGATGACATACCCCACCCACGAGAGCACGTTCTCCAGCAGGAGGAGGACCGCCCCCAGCAGCACGAGCGCCCTCCCAGCCCTGCGGGCCATGCCACCGCTTTCGTCCATGCGCCCTCCTCCCTCAAGCCCGCGCGCCTTCCGCGCGGCCATGCCCGTCCCTTGGCACCATCATACGCCATCCCACGAGCCAACGCGCGGGGTGATGGCGCCGACGGAGCGGGGGCGCCTGCGGCCCGCAGGCCCCGCGTGGCGTATACTGGGCACATGGCGGGCCCGCGCGAACCACGCGCGGCCCGAGGCCGACCCCGCGAGGATGGAGGAGGGACCATGGACGCACAGGCACCCCGAGACCCCGGCGCACGGAAGAGCGGCCCCAGGCACCGAGGCCTCACGGCGCTTCGCCTGGTGACCCTCGCCGCCTGCCTGGCGCTCGCGCTCATGCTGGCCACGGCGCCGCCCCGCGAGGCGCCGAGGGTCGGCGCCATCGGCTCCGGCTGCTCCTACGAGCTCGATACGTGGACCGGCAGGCTCACCATCCGCCCCACGGACGGAGTGTCCGGGGAGATGGCCCACGTCTATGGCGCGCTGCCCGAAGACGACCTCCGGCACGCCGTCAGGTCGGTGACCGTCGAGAGGGGCGTCCTTGCGCCCGCGGACTCAAGTCACCTCTTCTGGAGCCTGGACGCGATGGAGACCCTCGACCTCTCGGGCCTCGACACCTCGCGGGTCACGGACATGAGCGAGATGTTCCGCGGCTGCACCTCACTCTCCTCCCTCGACCTCTCCGGGCTCGACACCTCGCGGGTCACGGACATGAGCGAGATGTTCTCCGTCTGCTACTCGCTCGCCTCCCTCGACCTCTCGGGCCTCGACACATCGCAGGTCACGAAGATGATCGGCATGTTTGAAGGCTGCTACTCGCTCGCCTCCCTCGACCTCTCCGGGCTCGACACCTCGCGGGTCACGGACATGAGCGAGATGTTCTCCGGCTGCTCCTCACTGGCTTCTCTCGACCTCTCGGGCTGGGACACATCAAAGGTCGCGTACATATGAGCGACCGTTTCTCGGGCGGGAGAGGGATGTTCTCCGGCTGCTCCTCACTGGTTTCCCTCGACCTCTCCGGCTGGGACACCTCGCGGGTCACGAACATGAGGCGCATGTTCTCCGACTGCTCCTCACTCACGTCCCTCGACCTCTCCGGCTGGGACACCTCGCGGGTTACCGATATGTGTCTCATGTTCTCCGGCTGCTCCTCGCTCACGTCCCTCGACCTCTCCCACCTTGACACCTCACAGGTCACGGACATGGGGTACATGTTCTCTAGCTGCTCCTCGCTCACGTCCCTCGACCTCTCCGGCTGGGACACCTCGCGAGTCACGGACATGGGGCGCATGTTCTCCGGCTGCTCCTCGCTCTCCTCCCTCGACCTCTCGGGCTGGGACACCTCGAAGGTCACGGACATGGGGCGCATGTTCTCCGGCTGCTCGTCGCTCGCGTCCCTCGACCTCTCCGGCTGGGACACCTCGCGGGTCACGGACATGGGGCACATGTTCCAGGGCTGCTCCTCGCTCGCGTCCCTCGACCTCTCGGGCTGGGACACCTCGAAGGTCACACGCATGGGTTTCATGTTCTCCGGCTGCGCCTCGCTCCCCTCCCTCGACCTCTCCGGCTGGGACACCTCCGGGGCCGGGGGCATGTGGGGGATGTTCTTTGGCTGCTCCTCGCTCTCCTCCCTGGCGGTCGGGGAGAGGTGCGGGGGCGTCCTCTCCGCCGACAGGCACACGGCGCTCCCCGCGGGCGTGAGCGGCTGGGGGTGGCACTCCGAGAGGGACAAGAGGTGGCTCACACTGAGCGAGCTCTCGTCCTCTCGCCAGGGGTGGCCGACACCTACACGGCACCCGGGGCCTGGAGGTCGCTGGTGTCGCCGCAGGCGGCCCAAGCGTCGCCGTAGGGCGCGAGGGAGAAGTTGGACATGCAGGGAGGTGCAGGCAGACGATCTAAGGCGGGCCTTCGGAGGCTCGCGTGGGGCCGATGCCCCAATGGGGCTCGGCGGCACCGGCACGCCCAAGAGGAGCTGGCCCAAGCAGGCCCTCCGCAAGAGGACCATCCTGACTTCCCGGCGCTTCCTTAGCCCGCTGGACACAGGCCCAAGCCGTCGCCTGCCCCATGGGCCTGCGCCCGGCTGCGGAAGTCCATGGGCCGCCGCCCACGCGCGGCGGTTGTCTCCGGCGCCATGCGGCCCTCGCCCACAGGGGCGGAGGCGCGGCGGCCGCCAGGCCTGCGGGGGACGGTGCCGGTGCCGCGGAGGAGGGCCGTGCAGCCTCACGGAGGGGCGCATCTCGGCCCGACGCCCCGTAGAGAGGCGCAGTCTGCGGCCCCCACGTCGCGCAGAGTGCGCTTTTCCGTTACATCACCGCCCGGGAGGCGTGGGACGCGACCGCCCGCCAGCCTGCGGGGCACTATGGAAAGTGGCCCAACTGGGCAAACGTGCTCGAGCAACCCCCCGCCAGGCTGGCGGGGGGTTGCGCCAGGGCCCGCAGGCCTCGGCCTGGGGCCTGGCCGCGCAGAAAGGTGCAGTCTGGACAGAGGGCCTCGCTGAGGGCGCGCCCTGCGTCAGGCCGCAGGCGGCCCAAGCGTCGCCGTAGGGGCGCCTGGGCGAGGCCAGGGGCCGGCCCGGCCTCGCCTATCCGGCATCCCCCTCCGGGGCCGCGCCGGCGGGGCCATCAAGCCTCGATCCCACGCGCTCGAGGGCAGCGCCGACCAGACAGAGGGCGCAGAGGTAGATGGTGACCGTCTGGAGGCGGGGGAGGAAGCTGTAGTAGCTGTAGTGCTCGGCGATGCCCCGGAGCATGAGGGCGGCCAGGGCCGCGCACCCCGCCGCGCGAAGCGCCACGCGCCCGCGCCCCGCCTCCCCGCCCGGTCCCGGGCGCTCGAGGGCGACGAGCAGGGAGACGGCCGACGCCGCGGCGAAGTGGGCCAGGCGCAGGGCCACCCACCCCCGGTCCACGGCATGCCCCACCTGCCCGGCCACCACGGCCATCTCGGAGGCGTAGAACTCGCTTGCCCCCACGCAGCAGGCGGTGTAGAGGTAGGCCCCCGAGAGGAACGCGAGGCCCAGCGTCGCGACGTCGCCCGCGGCCCTCCCGTAGCGCGCCGGCACGCTCCCCCCTCGCGGGCGCTGCCCCGCCAGGAGCACCGCCCCCGCGAGGAGCGCCGCCACCCCCAGGGCCACGAGGGGGGTGGCGGCATTCGTATAGTCTCCCCAACGAATGATGTGGAGGGAGAAGCCGAGGAGGTGCGCCGCGAGGGGGCCCAGTGCGCGCGCCCTGCCCCACCTCAGCAACAGGGGCGCGAGGACGGCGGCACAGAGCAGGTAGGCGTCTATGAGCACGTCCCCCAGCAGCCGGTACGTCTCCAGGCGGCCCACCTCCCCCGAGAGCGCCCCCTCGGGCCCCCGCTGCAGCACGTCGGCGAGCACCTCCTGGAGGGCGGGCAGCTCGGTCTGCGCGCAGCAGAGAACGCTCCTCACCAGGAGGAGGGCCGCCCCCAGCAGCACGAGCGCCCTCCCGGCCTTGCGCCTGTCCATGCGCCCTCCTCCTCCCTCAGGCCCGCGCGCCTGCCGCGCGGCCATGCCGTCCTTTGGCACCATCATACGCCATCCCACGAGCCAACGCGCAGGGTGATTGCGCCGGCGGAGCGGGGGCGCCTGCGGCCCGCAGGCCCCGCGTGGCGTATACTGGGCACGTGGCGGGCCAGCGCGAGCCACGCGCGGCCCGAGGCCGACCCCACGAGGGAGACGGAGGAGGGACCATGGACGCACAGGCACCCCGAGACCCCGACACGCGGAAGAGCGCCCCCAGGCACCTAGGCCTCACGGCGCTTCGCCTGGTGACCATCGCCGCCTGCCTGGCGTTCGCGCTCATGCTGGCCACGGCGCCGCCCCGCGAGGCGCCGAGGGTCGGCGCCATCGGCTCCGGCTGCTCCTACGAGCTCGATACGTGGACCGGCAGGCTCACCATCCGCCCCACGGACGGAGTGTCCGGGGAGATGGCCCGCGTCTATGGCGCGCTGCCCGAAGACGACCTCCGGCACGCCGTCAGGTCGGTGACCGTCGAGAGGGGCGTCCTTGCGCCTGCGGACTCAAGTCACCTCTTCTGGAGCCTGGACGCAATGGAGACTCTCGACCTCTCGGGCCTCGACACCTCGCGGGTCACGGACATGAGCGAGATGTTCCGCGGCTGCACCTCACTCTCCTCCCTCGACCTCTCCGGGCTCGACACCTCGCGGGTCACGGACATGAGCGAGATGTTCTCCGTCTGCTACTCGCTCGCCTCCCTCGACCTCTCGGGCCTCGACACATCGCAGGTCACGAAGATGATCGGCATGTTTGAAGGCTGCTACTCGCTCGCCTCCCTCGACCTCTCCGGGCTCGACACCTCGCGGGTCACGGACATGAGCGAGATGTTCTCCAACTGCTCCTCACTGGCTTCTCTCGACCTCTCGGGCTGGGACACATCAAAGGTCGCGTACATGAGCGACCGTTTCTCGGGCGGGAGAGGGATGTTCTCCGGCTGCTCCTCACTGGTTTCCCTCGACCTCTCCGGCTGGGACACCTCGCGGGTCACGGACATGAGGTGCATGTTCTCCGACTGCTCCTCACTCACGTCCCTCAACCTCTCCGGCTGGGACACCTCCGGGATCGAGGGCATGTGGGGGATGTTCCTGGGCTGCTCCTCGCTCTCCTCCCTCGACCTCTCCGGCTGGGACACCTCGCGGGTCACTGACATGTGGGGCATGTTCGACGGCTGCTCCTCGCTCTCCTCCCTCCACCTCTCCGGATGGGACACATCGCGGGTCACGGACATGGGAGACATGTTCGCCGGCTGCTCGTCGCTTTCCTCCCTCGACCTCTCCGGATGGGACACCTCGAAGGTCACGGACATGGGGCGCATGTTCGACGGCTGCTCCTCACTGGTTTCCCTCGACCTCTTCGGCTGGGACACCTCAGGGGTCACGGACATGAGCGGCATGTTCTTCGGCTGCGCCTCGCTCCCCTCCCTCGACCTCTCCGGCTGGGACACCTCCGGGGCCGGGGGCATGTGGGGGATGTTCCAAGGATGCTCGTCGCTCTCCTCCCTGGCGGTCGGGGAGAGGTGCGGGGGCGTCCTCTCCGCCGACAGGCACACGGCGCTCCCCGCGGGCGTGGGCGGCTGGGGGTGGCACTCCGAGAGGGACAAGAGGTGGCTCACACTGGGCGAGCTCTCGTCCTCTCGCCAGGGGGTGGCGGACACCTACACGGCCCCCGAGGCCTGGAGGTCGCTGGTGTCGCCGCAGGCGGCCCAAGCGTCGCCGTAGGGGCGCGGGGGAGAAGTTTGACATGCAGGGAGGTGCAGGCAGACGATCTAAGGCGGGCCTTCGGAGGCTCGCGTGGGACCGATGCCCCAATGGGGCTCGGCGGCACCGGCACGCCCAAGAGGAGCTGGCCCAAGCAGGCCCGCCGCAAGAGGATCACCCTGACCTCCCGGAACCTCCTTAGCCCGCTGGACACAGGCCCGAGCCGTCCCCTGCCCCGAGGGCCTGCGCCCGGCTGCGGAAGTCCATGGGCCGCCGCCCACGCGCGGCGGCCGTCTCCGGCGCCATGCGGCCCTCGCCCACAGGGGCGGAGGCGCGGGGGGACGGCACCGGGGCCGCGTGCAGCCTCACGGAGGGGCGCATCTCGGCCCGACGCCTCACGAAAAGGCGCAGTCTGCGGCCTCCGCGTCGCACAGAATGCGCTTTTCCGTTACATCACCGCCCGGGAGGCGTGGGGCGCGACCCCCCGCCAGCCTGCGGGGCACTATGGAGAATGGCCCAACTGGGCAAACGCGCTCGGACAACCCCCCGCCAGGCTGCGGGGGGGTTGCGCCGGGGCCCGCAGGTCCCAGCCTGGGGCCTGGCCGCGCAGAAAGGCGCAGTCTGAGCAGGGGGCCTCGCTGATGGCGCGCCCCGGGTCAGGCCGCAGGCGGCCCAAGCGTCGCCGTAGGGGCCCCTGGCCCCGCCTACCCGTCCTCCCACTCCGGGGCCGCGCCGGCGGGGCCATCAAGCCTCGATCCCACGCGCTCGAGGGCAGCGCCGACCAGACAGAGGGCGCAGAGGTAGATGGTGACCGTCTGGAGGCGGGGGAGGAAGCTGTAGTAGCTGTAGTGCTCGGCGATGCCTCGGAGCATGAGGGCGACCAGGGCCGCGCACCCCGCCGCGCGAAGCGCCATGCGCCCGCGCCCCGCCTCCCCTCCTGGCCCCGGGCGCCCGACGCAGACGAGCAGGGAGACGGCCGACGCCGCGACGAAGTGGGCCAGGCGCAGGGCCACCCACGCCCGGTCCACGGCATGCCCCTCCTGCTCGGCCATCTTGGCCATCCCGGAGGCGTAGAACTCGTTTGTCACCACGCAGCAGGCGGTATAGAGGTAGACCCCCGAGAGGAACGCGAGGCCCAGCGACGCGACGTCGCCCGCGGCCCTCCCGTAGCGCACCGGCGCGCTCCCCCCTCGCGGGCGCCGCCCCGCCAGGAGCGCGGCCCCCGCGAGGAGCGCCGCCGCCCCCAGGGCCATGAGGAGGCCCCAGAGCCTCGTGAGGGCGAAACTGCGTATGGTGGGGAGGGAGAAGCCGAGGAGGTGCACCGCGAGGGGGCCCAGGGCGCGCACCCTGCCCCTCCTTAGCCACAGGAGCGCGAGGACGACGACGCAGAGCAGGTAGGCGTCTGTGAGCACCTCCCCTAGCAGACTGTACACCTCTATGGAGTCCCTCTCCCCCGAGAGCGCCTCCCCGAGCCCCCAGAGCCGCACGTCGTCGAGGACCTCCGGGAGGGTGGGGATGACATACCCCACCCACGAGAGCACGTTCTCCAGCAGGAGGAGGACCGCCCCCAGCAGCACGAGCGCCCTCCCAGCCCTGCGGGCCGCTCTGCCACCATCCCCGCCCACGTCAGTCCTCCTCTCGCAGCACAGGCACGTCGCAGACTACCATGTGGACGCCCGCATAGCTCTCCTCGCTCCCGCTCACGCGCAGGACAGCGGGCATGGAGACGCCCTCAGCGAGCCGCAGGGCGCAGTCGCGCGCGTAGGAGCGCCCGCCCTCCCCCTCCTCGGCCAGGCACGAGAGCTCGAAGGGAACCTCCTCTCCCCCGGCGTCAAAGAGCTTGAGACCACCTAGGCTCCCTGGGTCCATGAAGCGGCTGAAGGATAGCAGGACGGAGTCCTCCGACACGCGGGCGCAGGTGACGCGGGGTGCCTCCAGCGACACCATAGCCACCCCAACATTCATCCGCTCCGGGGGCACCTCGAGCCATTCCCCGACGTAGGGCTCGTAGCCCGCCATGGTGCAGCGCACCTGCCACCTGCCGCACGGCACGTCCCAACCGAAGGCTCCGTCGGCGCCTGTCACCTGGCAGGCCTCCTGCCCGTAGGCGGCGGCATCCCACAGCAGCGGCGCCTGGCTCACATCGTCCTCGAAGTACAGACTGACCTCCGCGCCCTGCAGACGGTTGCTAGGGACGGCCTCGTACACATAGCCGCTGGGATCGTGCGTCTGGTCTACATGTCCCGGCGTCGTATCCTTCTGCTTCCCAAACTTCTCCCACCACTTCCTGAACTTCTCCTCCAACGTCATGAGCTCATCCTCCACCCTGTCCTGAGCCCCGTCCGCAGTTTCAGAGAACCTAGTGAAGGCTATCTTGAACTTCTCCGCAACACCCCAGAAGCTGCCATAGGCGCCATAGCCGATGTTGCTGCCCCCATCAAGCGCCACGCACATTTCCATTATGGTTGCGAGGGAGAAGAGCTGTGCATCGACGAGGACATCTATGCCCAAGCTGTTCTGCACGTACATAAAGCTGTACATGCCGATCAAGACCTTCACCATGTTTGCCGCCAGCACTGCCTCCTCGTCCGAACTCAGCCCCACCTGCTGCTTCTTTTTCAGCAACTCCAGGATGAGCTTCCCCCTCGCCCCGTACGTAAGCATCTTGTCCAGCTTGGAGCACATATCCCCCACACTGATATTGTCCGTGATGGGCAGCATGCCAAGGGCCTTGCTCCGCGCCGTCGCGCCGTATTCATTTACGGCCCACCTCGCTAGCCCCCTGGCCGCCTCCTCCTTCGACGGCTGCCGCCCGTCCACCAACAGGTACCCCATGAGCTCTCGGCGCTCCCTCTCCACCCTCTCTTCAAGGCTCTGGCCGAAGATCTCCCCGAGCTTCCCCCCGATATAATCCCCAAAGATCCTGTCAGCCTTGCCCTGGTTCCACCCGGGGAAGATGGGGGACTCCCACCAGGGGAAGGTGACGGACTGGGCGACGTGGGTAACCCGCACCCAGTCGGGGGTGAAGCCTTTGTCAGCATCATCAAAGAAGCCGCTCGTCACCCACGTACCGTCCGCATCGCGCGTCGCCTCGAGCGCAAGCTCCCTTCCACCGGACATGCCTGTCACGCGGACGCTCGCCACGTCGTCGGGCCTAGTGAACGCCACCCTGTAGATGGGCGGGGAGGCCGTGTCCCTGTGGGTGTGGGTATCCCCCGCAGCGGGGTCCATCAGCTCAAGCTTCCGCGCCTCGCCCCTGCTCTTGTACTCGAGAGTGATGGCGCTGACCTCGGGGAAGCCCGGGTCGTATTCCGCGTCCCTCGCCACGCTCGCGTCGCCTCCGGCCAGCGCCTGGAAGGAGTACGCCCTGCCCTCGCCGCCGGCGACGCTCACCGGCACAAGGTACCTGCCCTTAGCGTCGGCCTCGCCGCTCCCAGCGGGCTCGCCGTCGGCGAGGATCGTGACCGTGGAGCCCGGCGCGGCCACGCCCCCGACGAGGCACCCGGCCCCCACGAGCGCGGGAAGCTCCATCGTGGTCTTGGGGAGCCCCTCATCGACGTAGCCGATCAGGTCGTCGTGGCGCTCGCCTCCCCTCGTGTAGTTCAGGGACGCATAGCTCAGCAGAGACCCGTAAGTCGCCTCCCTCACCGAAAACTCTAAGCTACCGCCCGGAGTCGACACGGGAACCGTGAGCATACCCCGGCGTTCCACGAGGCCACCCAAGGCCTCCCCGTTGAGTCGCACCGAGCCTTCCACCACCTTTGCATGCTCGGAAAGGCGCAGGCGCAACGTCATATCAGAGAGCCCCTCACGCATGCCCTCGGCCACCTCGTAGCGCAGGCGCAGGCGCAAGTGTCCCTCCCCGTCCGCGCCCTCGCAGGAGTAGCCGCTCCCCGAGGCGTCGAGGACGCCCTGCCCCATCGCCATGTTCCCCACGAGGACCTCATAGCGCATGTGGTGATCGAAGACGTACCTAAGTAGCACATAGTTCAGGGGGAAGCGCAGCGTGAGCGCGTCGGAGCACCCCTCGAACGAGGCGTCGCCGATCGCGGAGACCGACGCGGGCAGCGTCAGGGTGGCGAGCCCCGAGCAGCCCCGGAAGGCGTACTCGCCCACGGAGGTCACCGTGCCGGGCACCGAGACCGAGGAGAGCTTGGAGCAGCCGGAGAAGAGGCCGGGGACCACGCGCGCCGAGCCCTCGGCGAGCGTGGCCGAGCGCAGGGAGGAGCCCTCGAAGGGGCCGCCCGCCCACCGGTGGGCGCCCGTGGACTCGAGCGACGCCGGGACCGTGACGGACTCCACGGGGCAGCCGTCGAAGGCGTTGGAGCCCAGCCTCCTCAGGCCCTCGGGCAGCGTCAGGGTGGCGAGCGAGGAGCAGCCGGAGAAGGCCCCGTCGCCGACCGACTCCACCGTCGGCGGGAGGGAGACCGAGCGCAGGGAGGTGCAGCCCCTGAAGGCGCTGGCGCCGACCGAGGGCAGCGAGGCCGGCAGGGTGACGGACTCGATCGACGTGCAGCCCTCGTAGGCGCAGTCGCGCAGCTCCCTCACCGAGGGCGGGACCTCGAGGGAGGCCGGCAGCCCCGAGCAGCCCCGGAAGGCGTACTCGCCCACGGAGGTCACCGTGCCGGGCACCGAGACCGAGGAGAGCTTGGAGCAGCCGGAGAAGAGGCCGGGGACCACGCGCGCCGAGCCCTCGGCGAGCGTGGCCGAGCGCAGGGAGGAGCCCTCGAAGGGGCCGCCCGCCCACCGGTGGGCGCCCGTGGACTCGAGCGACGCCGGGACCGTGACGGACTCCACGGGGCAGCCGTCGAAGGCGTTGGAGCCCAGCCTCCTCAGGCCCTCGGGCAGCGTCAGGGTGGCGAGCGAGGAGCAGCCGGAGAAGGCCCCGTCGCCGACCGACTCCACCGTCGGCGGGAGGGAGACCGAGCGCAGGGAGGTGCAGCCCCTGAAGGCGCTGGCGCCGACCGAGGGCAGCGAGGCCGGCAGGGTGACGGACTCGATCGACGTGCAGCCCTCGTAGGCGCAGTCGCGCAGCTCCCTCACCGAGGGCGGGACCTCGAGGGAGGCCGGCAGCCCCGAGCAGCCCCGGAAGGCGTACTCGCCCACGGAGGTCACCGTGCCGGGCACCGAGACCGAGGAGAGCTTGGAGCAGCCGGAGAAGAGGCCGGGGACCACGCGCGCCGAGCCCTCGGCGAGCGTGGCCGAGCGCAGGGAGGAGCCCTCGAAGGGGCCGCCCGCCCACCGGTGGGCGCCCGTGGACTCGAGCGACGCCGGGACCGTGACGGACTCCACGGGGCAGCCGTCGAAGGCGTTGGAGCCCAGCCTCCTCAGGCCCTCGGGCAGCGTCAGGGTGGCGAGCGAGGAGCAGCCGGAGAAGGCCCCGTCGCCGACCGACTCCACCGTCGGCGGGAGGGAGACCGAGCGCAGGGAGGTGCAGCCCCTGAAGGCGCTGGCGCCGACCGAGGGCAGCGAGGCCGGCAGGGTGACGGACTCGATCGACGTGCAGCCCTCGTAGGCGCAGTCGCGCAGCTCCCTCACCGAGGGCGGGACCTCGAGGGAGGCCGGCAGCCCCGAGCAGCCCCGGAAGGCGTACTCGCCCACGGAGGTCACCGTGCCGGGCACCGAGACCGAGGAGAGCTTGGAGCAGCCGGAGAAGAGGCCGGGGACCACGCGCGCCGAGCCCTCGGCGAGCGTGGCCGAGCGCAGGGAGGAGCCCTCGAAGGGGCCGCCCGCCCACCGGTGGGCGCCCGTGGACTCGAGCGACGCCGGGACCGTGACGGACTCCACGGGGCAGCCGTCGAAGGCGTTGGAGCCCAGCCTCCTCAGGCCCTCGGGCAGCGTCAGGGTGGCGAGCGAGGAGCAGCCGGAGAAGGCCCCGTCGCCGACCGACTCCACCGTCGGCGGGAGGGAGACCGAGCGCAGGGAGGTGCAGCCCCTGAAGGCGCTGGCGCCGACCGAGGGCAGCGAGGCCGGCAGGGTGACGGACTCGATCGACGTGCAGCCCTCGTAGGCGCAGTCGCGCAGCTCCCTCACCGAGGGCGGGACCTCGAGGGAGGCCGGCAGCCCCGAGCAGCCCCGGAAGGCGTACTCGCCCACGGAGGTCACCGTGCCGGGCACCGAGACCGAGGAGAGCTTGGAGCAGCCGGAGAAGAGGCCGGGGACCACGCGCGCCGAGCCCTCGGCGAGCGTGGCCGAGCGCAGGGAGGAGCCCTCGAAGGGGCCGCCCGCCCACCGGTGGGCGCCCGTGGACTCGAGCGACGCCGGGACCGTGACGGACTCCACGGGGCAGCCGTCGAAGGCGTTGGAGCCCAGCCTCCTCAGGCCCTCGGGCAGCGTCAGGCTGGCGAGCGAGGAGCAGCCGGAGAAGGCCCCGTCGCCGACCGACTCCACCGTCGGCGGGAGGGAGACCGAGCGCAGGGAGGTGCAGCCCCTGAAGGCGCTGGCGGCAATGCCGACGACGGGACGGCCACCCAGCTCTGAGGGGATGGCGAGGTCGGTCTCATCGCCCGCATAGCCCGTCACCTCGACGCCGCCCTCGGCCTCGCGCCAGGAGAGGCCGCTTCCCTGGTCTGCGGGCTGAGGCTCGGCGGCCTGGCTGCCTGCCCCCGCAGGGGCGTCGCCCTGGGCCGCTTCTGCCCCATCCGGCGTCGCCTGGGGGGCGTCGCCTTGGGCCGGCTCCCGCCCCTGGGTCGCGTCCGTACCCTCCGGCGCGGCCTGGGGCGCTCCGTCGCCCTGCGCAGGCGACGGCAGCTGGGACGCGGCGGCCCGCAGCATCTGGGCGGTGACCTTGGCGTACGCGCAATCCGGGGTCATACCCACGACCAGCGTGGCGGACAGGAACAGTGACAGGAACCTCTTGGCGGCCGACATGACGTCCCCCATCTCCCTCGGGCCCCCGCCCCGGACGTCGGAGCGGAGCTGGCTAACTCCTGAAGACACCATACGCCATCACGGAACCTACATGCAAGCGATGGGGACGCCTTTGACACGTTCACATCTGCCAGCGGTATGATCGCGCCCGCCAGCGGTAGTGGCAAACGGCAAGACAAGTATTGGGGCATCCCGAGCGCTCCTTTGGGCAGGACGCGCCTTACACAGCCCACGGATCCACCGAGGGCACCACCACGCCGGCGGCTACCACGAAGTCGCGGACCTCGCGGGGAGAACGTCACAAGGGGGAGCGCGACGCGCGAACACGGACGCCTGACAGCGCAGCCCACACAGCCACTCGGCGATGAACATACGGGGCTGCACGATCAGAGTCACTTGGCAGTGCGAGCCAAGGCGGTCTTTCCACGCGTGGCAACCTTTCCTTGCAGGCAGAACGGTCTCTCAGCTGTCCAAATCAACTTGCCCCACGTCGCCCCTGCGTATCTGTGCAAGGATTGTGGGGTCCTTGATCGTGTAATCCTTTGCCAAGAGCACGATCTTCGACATGACCTCAGCGGTCTTGGGGTCGTCATCCGCAAACGGCAGGAACAGCCGTCCCCGATGCTGGGAGTGGACGGGCACGATGACCGCCACGCCCCTTCCCTCGACGTGGACGGTGCCCGAGCCCAGGTGCACCGAGTAGCGTCCCAAGGTACCCCTGACCTCGGCGTAGCTCCCAACGAGCTCCACGTTGCCCAGCCCCATGAGGGAGACGAGCTCCCCCGCGATGGACCTGCGCATCTCGATGGTGGAGGGGCTGGCCCCAACGTCCACGCCACTTGCGGAGGCGATGCTCACGACCAGGTCGATATCACGCATCACCTCGGAGAACAGCACGGGACTCACCGACTCGAGCTCGATGGGCTCGCCGCTCGCGCGCCCAAAGAACCGTATCGTCTCTAAGGTCGGCTCCTCGACGTCCGATGGCGAGAACCAGTCTGCCATCGCATACATCCTCACGATAACGCCCTCGCCATAGCAGACCTTCTGCAGGCCCTCCTCGTGATCGACGGTCCATCCCCGACCCTTCAGGAGGGCGACTGCCCTCGTGGCCCGCACCTGGTGGCCGCTGTATCGCCGCGACACAATCCTCTCGCGCCGCTCGTCTCCCGTTATGGGGTAGTACTCCCTAAATACCTGCTTGAAGGGCTGGACTATCCTTTGCTCGCAGGTCATGCGCATGTAGGACGCCCAGACGCCACCAGCCAACAGGTCGTGGGGATGGGCGATACGAAACGTCTCGTCGGGCTTGGCATAGCTCAGCTGTCCCTCCTCGTCGCAAAACGCCAGCCGACCAGCCTCCAGGCTCGCAAACCCCCTGACGCCTTGCCCACAGGCCCACACGAGGCGCCCAAGCATCGGCGCGATAACGGGATGTTTCAGGATGTCGAGCAGCTCGCCGCCCTCGAAGGTAAGTCGATCCACCATGGCCGCCTCAAGAGTCGCCCTGCTTCTGGCCAGCTGCTCCTTGAGCTCCCTCGCCCTTTGCTTGAGCAGGGCCACATACGCATCCTTCCGCAGCGTGGCAGGAACATGCTTGAGCGTCCTGTCTTTCTTGCGCACCACGACACGCGCCACGCCGTCCCCATCGATGGCAAGGCACACCGAGAAGTCCGCGATCACGCGTCCCTCCATGAGCGGACGGATCTCCCGTAGCTTTGCGGCCTCCATCCTCCAGATCAGGCGATTGACATCGGAAAGCCCGGCAGTCTGCGCGAGGTTCTCGAGGGCGGCCGCGCAGGCCCTCTTCTCGCTTTCCCGCCTCGTGGCACCAAACCGACGCCCCTCCCTCTCAAAGGCGCATATGAACTCGTAGCGGTGCAGGAGGTCGGCATCCCCGTCTGCCTCATCCAGTAAGATGAGGGCATAGGCCCTCAGCTTTTCCTTGTGCCGCTCCTCCTCGATCTGGCGCTCCGTCTCGTCGCGGTCGAGCTTTCCTAAGATGGCGTCGGCATACAGCTGCGAGCGCCTGTGGGTAAGAGAGCCCGAGGAGATGTACGTGGCGCACTCATATAGAACCTTGAATCGCTCGGCACCTAACGTGGCGTAGACGTCCTTGAACCACCCGACGTCGAAGGCGCCGTCGTTGAAGCGCCTGGGCGGTATGGGAGAGTAGACGGCGACCTCTGTCTCCTTCTCTGCCGAGAAGGCCTCGCTCACATGGGCGTGGAAGAGCCAGACGCCCTTCCGGAGCCCCTCCCACCCCAGCGCCCCCTCGATGACGCCCGCCCACTGAGGGGCATACATGGCCGCCTCAACAAGGCGCCTGTCCTTGACGTTTGCACCCCGCGCCAGGGATCTCAGCACCTGGGGAGTGTCACCAGCGGCCGGATAGCAGTGCCTCAGCAAAAAGCTCAGGGTCTCTCGCTTGGTGAGCTCGCATGCGAACTCATAGCCTTGGTGGAAGCGCTCCGTGCCGAGCGCAACAAGCAGCCTGCAAAAGTGTCCCACGCCCTCCACGCGCATGATCCCATAGCAGCTGCGCGATGTGCCCGTGGGCATCTCGCCTCGCAGGGCCTCGACGTCGACCATGCGATGGATGATCCTGTCGGCAAGGGGCACGATCCATGGGTGGCGCGCGGACAGCTCCCTGCCCCGGGCCGTCTTCGAGAGGCCACTCAGGACGCTCATACAGCCACTCCTGTCGGCATGGGGATACAGCAGCCACTGACACAGGCAATCCTGGGGAATGAGCCCCAGGTCGACCGCCCACGCATACTGCTCAAGGGAAAGGGAGTCAACGCGAAAGCCAGAGCCAGACTCGAAGGCATACTCCGCCATAAACCACCTGGCAAAGCGCTCGTCGTGTTCCGAGCGACCAGTGGCTCCTGGTTGGCTGTCGTATGGCTGTCCAGCACCGGGCGAGCTCAGACGATTGAGGACGTCTCGGTAGAAGCCCACCATGCCATGTCTGGCAAGAATGGCGAAGGGAAGAAACTCGTCGTAGGCCGACTCCTTCTTGCCCTCGACCTTCACGAGATAGGGACACCAAAGACGGGAGGGGCCAATGGCGTCCCGCATGCTAAAGTAGAGCACAAACGCGGCGTCGTACAGGCCCTGGGCAGCTGGAGCATCACGCGCCAGCACGGACACGTCAAGCAGCAGGCGCACGACGTCGCGCAACTGCCAGAAGAGTGTGCCGTACCTTGCCTGTGCCCTCTCGCGCAGCTTCGGAGCCAGCTGACCCTCAATGCGCACGAACCAAGGCTCGCGCCTGTACTCTGGCGCCCACTCCCACGCCTCCGTTCGCTCTATGAGGCACCGGTAGCAGAGCATGAGCATCTTGACGCTATCCACAAGACAGTCACCAAGCGCCCGCCTGAACTCATCATAGAGGGGAATCCTGTGCTGAAGAGCGATGGCATCCTGCGCGCCGGACGCCTTGGCCGCGCCGTCGCGTGGGGCCGCGTCGTTGGCTGGAGCCGCGCCGTCGCCTCGCTCGGGCGCGCGCAGCGGCAGGCTGTAGAACGTGGCATCTCCAAACCGCACCCACACGGGAGTCCCGTCATCCCGTACGGTCTTGTACTCAAAGTCCCCGTGCGCCTCAAAGACGGCGTGCACCCTGTCGAGCACCTCAAACACCTCGTCGTCACTCATGAGAAGTGCCATCAGCTCAGCCTTCGAGAGCCGCTCTTTCCTCCGAACGCGCAAGCGGGCCCTCTCGCGTGCGTCAGCAGGCATATCCTGCGACATTGCGTCAGCAGGCATGGCCCTTGGCACAAGCGCCGAGCCCCGCGAAAGGGTATCCTGTGCCCTCTCGACCACGCCCCTGTCAAAGAGGCCGTATCCGTCCTCGGCCGAAGGTCCCTGCCCAGAGGCAGGTGCGCCCACGCCTCCGTCTGCGAGCTGGTCCAACAGGACCCTGGTTTGGGCCGGGAGGTCTTGGGTTCTCAGCCTCGCAATGTGCTCCTTGTTCGCAGAGCTGAGAGCCTCATCATTGAGCATGAGCTCGATGGCCGCCTGCAGTTGAAGGCTGTTGCCCGGAAGCAGGCACTCGACGGCCTGTTGTCGCAGGGAGACCCCCTGCCGAGCAAGGTAGGACAGTGCCCGCTTCCTGAAACCGGCATGCCTGGAACCGAGCGCGCCGCAGACACGGATCACATCCTCCGCACTTGTCCTGCAGCGGTCAAGTCGGGCGAGGGCGTACTCTCGCGTCGTAGAGCTTCTGTCTCGCAGCGCATCGTAGAGGCACAGGCGGTGCGCCGCGCTGTGCTCAGCGTCCAGCAGATTGATGTAGATGGCCCTTCGCTGGTCGGCCGAAAACATGTTCCTCATTGCGTAGAGTTCAGAGACCATCTTGTCATCCAGGTCATGGGCCGCAAGGCTGATAAGGCAGTTCAGCACCGGCTCGCTGGACAGATCACTCTCGATAGAGAGAAACGGCAAGCTGCGAAAGCGGCACGTTCTGCTCCCAATGTGGATGGCAAGCTCCTTGAGTCCCAAAAACTGGGCAAGACGCTCGCCACGAGACGGGGGGAGGGCCCGATTCGGCAGCGGCTCTACCTCGCACAATACGGGCGTTGTGGAGCGGATGCGCGCCTCGATTGCCTGATAGGTACAGGCTAGGTTCAAGACCAGCCAGGCAAGAACTTCATCGTCACGCTCGTCGAGATGCGCGCAGGCCAAGGCATGTCGATAGCGATCGGCGTGGTGAGGCAGCTCATCCTCCCGACGCCACACAAGGTACCAGCCCACAAGCCGCCTGTGCGTGCACTCGTCACAGAGCAGCTCCTCGACCGCACGATCCGCCCCTGTCGCATCCTCGCAGCCATCCGCCCAAAGGCCCAGGTACAGCTCAAGGGGGTTGGAGCTCGCCATACACCGTGCACGACTGTCCCTGTCAACAAGGCACTCGTAGGCCAGCGCGACCAGCTGACGCAGCCGCGACTGGCTCAGACCCTTCCGGTCAAGGCCCGTCCACAGCAAGAACGCACGCACGGCGCTGCTGTAGCGAAACAGATCCTCGTCGATGCACAGCCTGAAAAGGTAGATGAATGTCTCGAGGCGACCGACATCAGCGCTCTCCAGTATCGCCTGACGCAGACCCTCCTGCAGTCGCGCGCTAACGAGCAGCTGTCCCAACAACTCCATCAGCCTGCCGTTTCCGCTGATGATGATTGCCTCTATAGCGGAGTAGGAAAGGAGAGCCGCGCCGTTGTCTTTCAGGATCATATCCTCCATGGTTCCGATGATCCGCTGGTTACCCTTGTCGATCTCTAGGGCCAAGGCACGAGAACTCCCCTCCAGATACGTGTCAGGGTCGAGGTAAAGGAGCTCTTCGACGCTCTTCCCATGCTGCATCAGCCTGACGTAGGAGCAGATCTCATTGATCATGTCGGCGGCATGGTAGCAAAATGCGGTCGCATGATAGCTCCTCCGGAAGTCCGAGGAAGAGAGGCTGCACGGCATGAGGAGAGTAACCAAGCGCCTCACGTCGCACGCAACGGCATCACCGGCAAGAGCCGCGACCGCCTTGGACAGACCACCATCCAGAAACTCCTCTGGCGAGTCGAGCTCGTCAGGGGGCCTGCCGTAGCAGGCGGTCAGCTCCTCCCACACCAGATCCCAGTCAAAGTAGCTCTTGATGTAGCTGGCCAACGCCTTCTCAAGGGGGGTCTGCGCCTCCTCAGGAAGCAGCTCGTGTCCATCGCGAGCCGACCCAGACGAACCCACCATGGCTCTTCCCTCCAAGGTCTGTGAGATTTGCGGCCTGCGTAATTTTTGCCCTCTGGTCTACGCGATCTGTACAACTTGGCATCGCTGGCACAGGGGATACTCGTCCAAGAAGTCACGGATGGCCGCCAGCATGCCCTCGTAGCTAGTTCCGTAGAAGTACAGGGCCGTCTTTGTCGGACCGACCCAATGGCTGTAGTAGGAGCCGACGCCATCCATCAACCTCACCAGGTGGTCAATCATAACGTTGGCGTCGCAGTTTTGGTAGACCTCATCGGGGAGGTCGGTACCGTTCAGGTAGAGGGCAAGCCCCTCTTGTTGCCCCACCAAGAGCTCCCCGGGCCCGCCGTCCTCCCCGTCCCACAGCAGCCTCGACCCCTTGGGCACCCCCATGGCATCGATAAGCCCGCCAATCATCGAGATGAGCTCGGGCGATCCATCCCGCAGGCAGAGTTCGATGTCACACTCCTCGATCTCTCCCGAATCGGACAGCAGTGTCCCGCCACCACTCACCTCTCCCAGCTCGTGTAACCTCAAAGTCTCATCCAAGACATCCTCAAAGACGCCCCGATCCATGGGCATAAAGCGTGCGTGCAGGTTCAACGTGACCGCAAAGGGATAGGTCTCGATCGTCTTTGATTCACTGCCACTGCCACCCGATTCATTACCACCCATAAGTACGCTCCTCACGATAGCCCTCTGTTCCCAATGGCCCGCCCAACGATCAGCTGCCAACCAGGCTGCCGGTCCGGCCGCCGACCCAGCTGCCAGCCACCGGTGGCGCCAGCGCCCGTCTCACTCGCGCCCGCGCCGCCCGCGCCGCAGCTCTTTCGCGCTCGCACCGCAATCGTCACGTATTCTACCAGGCGTAAGGCGACACCCGGGGAATGCCCTCTCCTATCGGATGAGATTGGCGAGGACCCACAAGATTGCAATACCAATATAGGGACTTGGATGGGCCTTCGTGATGGCCACGAACTCACGGATGAAGGCCGTCGGCCAGTACCACCCACTCGTTTTGCTGCCCACCCCATCGGCGGCAATCCCAAGCTTGTGGGCATACTCGACGCAGCGAAACACGTGAAAGTCACTCGTGACCACGACGCAACGATATGGACTCCCCTGTGCCAGACTATCTATGAGGTCCCTCGAGTAGCGCAGGTTCTCCATCGTGGTCGTTGAGCGATCCTCGTCGAGAATCGCCTCTGCGGGGACACCGTTGCGCACAAGGTAGGCATGCATGGCTGCGGCCTCTGAGACCACCTCATCTGCCCCCTGTCCACCCGAGACGACGATCCGCCCGCGCTTGTCCTGACGACGCCACAGCTCAATGCCCTTGTCGAGCCGCCCGGCCAAAAGTGGCGTGGGCCTGTCGCCCGAAAGCCCGGCGCCGTGGATGATGATGTAGTCGTACACGCGCTTTCGAGGCAGCGTGCGATAGAGCCATGAGTAGAGAAGGAGGGCCACGAGCGTGAACGAGAACCACAGGCCCTCGAACACGAAGAGCCCCACGATCGCCATGAGCCACCTTGGTCCATTGAAGTCCACCGTAAGGGGAAAGCTCACGTAGAGTGCGACGATGAACACGGCAAGCAGGATGGGCAAAAGGCTTGCCAGAGAAAGGCCCTCTCTCCTCAGCACAATGACCCCGTTCATTATCAGAAGAACGGATGCAAGGAGGGGAAAGAGGACGATGAGCGCGACAACGAGCAGTATCAGCCAGATCTGGTTTCTTAGCATCACGATGCTCGAGACAAGCGCGCACCCTACTGCCGCGAGCAGGTAGAGGGCGTTGCGGAACTGCC
This sequence comes from Olsenella sp. oral taxon 807, assembly GCF_001189515.2. NCBI lineage: Bacteria > Bacillati > Actinomycetota > Coriobacteriia > Coriobacteriales > Atopobiaceae > Olsenella > Olsenella sp. oral taxon 807. The sequence continues at coordinate 3,021,369 of NZ_CP012069.2, read as the reverse complement.
GAGGCTCACGAAGGTACGAGCGGACGAAAAGTCCCCCAAACACGATGGCCGGAGCATATGCGCGCAGAACGTCGAACATGTACACCCTCTCTGGAAAGACCCTAGGCGAGCGGCAACCGACCCCGCCCGCCCCTGCGACTGCCAACCGCCAAGTACAGTGATAACGTCATCGTAGGGGCAGCGCTTCATACGACGCCTTCTTGCGTGCCGATTGTATCACCCGCCAAGGGGCAAGGGAGCAAGGGCGCGCCGGGGGCGGGGGAGCGCCGGGGGCGGGGGGCGTCGGGGGCGGGGGAGCGCATGAGGAACCGCCCCGCAGCCTGGCGGGTGGTTCCCCGGGCGCGTTTGCCCAGTTGGGCCATCTCCCAAAGTGCCCCGGAATCTGGCGGGCGGTTCCCCGGGCGCGTTTGCCCAGTTGGGCCATCTCCCAAAGTGCCCCGCAGCCTGGCGGGTGGTTCCCCGAACACGTTTGCCCAGTTGGGCCATCTCCCAAAGTGCCCCGCAGCCTGGCGGGTGGTTCCCCGGGCGCGTGCGGAACCGCCCCGCAGCCTGGCGGGTGGTTCCCCGGGCGCGTTTGCCCAGTTGGGCCATCTCCCAAAGTGCCCCGCAGCCTGGCGGGTGGTTCCCCGGGCGTGTTTGCCCAGTTGGGCCATCTCCCAAAGTGCCCCGCAGCCTGGCGGGTGGTTCCCCGGGCGCGTGCGGAACCGCCCCGCAGCCTGGCGGGTGGTTGCTCCGCGCTCTCCGGCTGACCGAACGGCCTCACGCTTCGAAAGACTCCTCGAGCAGACGCCCTGTTGACGTGCACGAGAACGCGATATATCCTCTCCCTGCGCCAAGACTACCTACGACCATAATAGAGGGGACATCCATGATTGCACTGTCTAACCAAGAGAAATGGCGGCCGTGGGGCGCGTTTGCACTCGAGGCCATAGTGCTCGTGCTGGAAATCTGGCTATTCGCCCCCCTGCAAGCGAACTTAGGCCGGACGGGCCTCATCCTCACAGAGCTGGCGTTTCTCGCGCTGGCCGTGGGTACAGCGCTCCTTCACAAGACGTCCTTGAAAGAGGTGTTCCCCCTCAAGCGGCCTACCCTCCGTGAGCTGGGTGGTGTACTTCTCCTTTGCCTGTCGGGGCTGATGCTCTCTGTATTTGCCACCCACGTCTCCCTCATACTGCTTCCCCAATCGATGCCGGAAATCAAAGAGCTCCATGACTTTCTCTATACGGGACAAAGCCTCCCTGTCATGGTGCTGATCGTTGCGATCATGCCCGCCATATGCGAGGAGGCACTCCAACGTGGCGCGATTCTCTCGCACCTGCGCTCTCTTAAGAAGGATTGGCTCATCATCCTGATCATGGGCGTCTTCTTTGGCCTCTTCCACCTGAGCGCGCTCAGGTTTCTTTCCACGGCCATCCTGGGAGCACTACTAAGCTACCTGATAGTCAAGAAGAACAATCTGATCCTACCCATGCTGATGCACCTTATGAACAACCTTGTCAGCGTTATGGCCGGTACCATGGCGAGCGAGAACGCAGGGCAGGCCCTGGACACGATGCAAACCATCACCCCGCTGCAGCGTATCGGCGGCAGCTGCATCGTTTGTTGCCTGGTTCCCGTACTTCTGGTAGCAGCTGGGAGCCTCATCGACCCGACGGGGCACCGCCGCAAAAGCTGGCTGGTCGCCGGCCTTTGCGGCGTGGCACTGTTTACGGTAGGTATGGTGTGCGCGTCTCTCTCCATGTAGAGCTGTGGCAGAGCAGGTGCGCGCCAGGCAAACTTTGCCTACAATCAAGGGGAAGGAGGAAAAGGAATGTTTGAGATAGAGGGACGCTACGCAACAGCGAAGTGCTTCGCCACAGTCGTGGAGGACGAGGCCATCGAGCAGGTGCGCACCATGTGCGACACCAAGTTCACGGAAGGTTGCCAGGTACGCATCATGCCCGACGTACACGTAGGTGCCGGCTGCACCATAGGAACCACCATGACCGTGAAGGACAAGGTGGTCCCCAATGTCGTGGGCGTCGACATCGGCTGCGGCATGTACACGGTCAACCTTGGCAAGGGCGACATCGACATGAAGGCGTTCGATGAGGCCTGCCACAAGGTGCCCTCCGGCAAGCACGTATGGGAGGGCCGCAAGGAGCGCTTCAACCTCCTGGAGCTTGAGTGCTACCGGATGCTCAGGGACGCGAAGCGCATCGGGAGGTCCATTGGCACGCTCGGCGGCGGCAACCACTTCATCGAGATAGATGCCTCTGCCGACGGGACACACTACCTGGTCATTCACTCTGGCAGTCGCAACCTGGGCAAGCAGGTGGCCGAGTACTACCAGAGTCTCGCGGTGGACCTGCACAAGGGAAAGGAGGAGTACTTCGCCAAGCGCGACGCGCTCATCGCCGAGTACAAGGCGGCGGGGCGCCGCAAGGAGATCCAGTCCGCACTCAAGGAGCTGCACTGGACGGAGAGGCAGCCCGACGTGGAGGCCGACCTCTGCTGGCTCTATGGGACATACTTTGACTCCTACATGCATGACATCGAGATCTGCCAGGCCTTTGCACGACGCAACCGAGAGGTCATGGCCAACGAGATCCTCAGCCTGACCGGCTTGGAGGGAAGTCAGGCCTTCCACACCATCCACAACTATATAGACACGAGCGAGATGATACTGCGCAAGGGAGCCATTGCCGCACACGAGGGCGAGCTCGTGCTCATCCCCATCAACATGCGCGATGGGTCCATCCTGGCCCGCGGCAGGGGAAACCCCGACTGGAACTTCTCGGCCCCACACGGCGCCGGTCGTGTCCTGTCCCGCACCCGAGCCCGCGAGCAGCTGAACATGGACGAGTATCGCCACAGCATGGAGGGCGTCTACACCACGAGCGTCAGCGAGTCCACGATCGACGAGGCACCCATGGCCTACAAGTCGCTCAAGGACATCATCGGCCCCGTGAACGAGTCCGTAGACGTCATCGAGGTGCTCAAGCCCATCTACAACTTCAAGGCAGCGTAAGGGCGCGGCTCGCGACCTGCGGCAGCCCCCGCCCGCCGCAGGCGCCTGCCGACCACAGGCCCCGCGCTCACGCAAGCGCGAGCCCCCGCCAGCGCCGCAGAGCCTCGCGCTGGCGGGGGGCTCAGAGTCTCAGGCTGTTCGGGTCGAGCAGGAAGTCATAGACGCTCATGGTGAGGATGCCGTTCTCGTCCCAGCGGGACTTTAGCACGTCACGCACGAGGACCACCTTCTTGAAGCTGTCTGCGATCTCGAGAAGCGATGCCTTCTCGGCCTCCTCCTTGGCCCGCGTGGGAATCTGGAAGGCAGACTGCACATAGAGTCGCTCGCTCCCCTTGTTTGCCACAAAGTCACACTCGAGCTGCTTGCGGACCTGCCTTCCCTTTCCATCACGCACGCGCTTCTCCACCACGCCGACATCGACGACATACCCACGCAAGCACAGCTCGTTGTAGACGATGTTCTCCATGATATGGGTCTCCTCCACCTGACGAAACCCAAGGCGGGCATTGCGCAGTCCTATGTCCTCAAAGTAGTATTTCCTTGGACTGCCAATATGCCTGCGTCCCTTCACGTCAAAGCGCCCGCTCTCCTCGATAAGGAATGAGTCCTTTAGGTACTCTATATAAGTATAGATAGTGTTTCGTGAGATGTCCGAGTGCAGCTCGCTCTTGAACGTCGCCTCGATCCTCGAGGGGTTGGTGAGGGAGCCGATGCAGGAAGCGAGCACGTCAATGAGATCGTCGAGCTCTTGGGTCTTGACGATCCCGTTTCGGGCGATGATATCCTTCATATACGTCTCGGCAAATAGGTCCTCCAGATACCTGGCCCTCTGCTCGTCGGACCTCATGGCGCACGCGAGCGGCATGCCGCCGTACGTCACGTACTCGGCCCAGCCATGATAGACGTCACCCTCGTATGCTTGCATGAACTCGGCAAAGGAAAATGGGCGCACGTGCACCCGATCGCCCCGCCCACGAAACTCGGTCATAACGTCACTTGACAGCAACTTCGAGTTGCTGCCGGTCACATAGACATCGACATTGCGCAGGCGCAGCAGACCATTGAGCACCCCGTAGAGCCTTGGGGGACTATCCTTGTCCTTTAGCTCCTCACTGCTCATGGCATACTGAACCTCGTCGAGAAGGACGTAGTACTGCCCGTCGTCATCTGCGACCCTCTCCCTGATGTGGTGGGAGAGCGCCTTGGGATCTCGCAGGTCCTCAAACTGGTCGTCATCGAGGGCGATCTCTATCAGGTGTGCCTCGTCAACACCAAGGCTTCGCAGGTAGGCACCAAAGAGCTCAAACAGAAGGTAGGTCTTACCACACCTACGGATGCCCGTTATGACCTTGATCATGCCGTTGCCCATGCGTAGCTTGAGGTCATCGAGGTACTTGTCACGTTTGATGCGCATGTGCCTCCGTTCTATTCCGCCTTGTTGATATTTTTTGACACATATGGCGCATATTCTTAGTATAGCTATGGTGCCGCCATCTGTCCGCAGCTGGTGCGGCGTATGTCTCGGCTCGGCGCCAGCTCAGCGTGCCGTAAACCCAAATCCTGTCGCATCAGCTTCAAGGACGCACGGCTCCACCAGCATTTTCAGCTTTGGCCGATGGACGTCTCCCTTTTATGGGAGGTCTTATTCTTTTGGATATCTTAAAGACCGAGAGTGCATACTACCCCCTACCAACACCCGATGCATTCGGTGAGGAGGTAGCCATGACACAGACAGTCTTCAGGCGCTACGAGGCAAAGTACCATCTGACCAGCAGGCAACGCTCACGGCTCAAGATACTCATGGCCTCCCACATGAGGCCAGACGTCCATGGGCCCTCCACCGTGAGAAGCCTCTACTACGACACCCCAACGCACCTGCTAGCTAGGCGCTCGTCCGAGAGACCCGCCTACAAGGAGAAGCTGCGTATTCGCAGCTACCGGGAGGCATGCGACACAACCTTGGTGTTCCTCGAGCTCAAGAAGAAGTTCGATGGCGTGGTCTACAAGCGGCGTGTGACGCTACCACTTGCGGCCGCAGACGCGGTGCTACGCGGCAGCAAGATCCCAACAAGCCAGATAGAGCGCGAGATCGCGTTCACAGCATCCATGTATGAGGACCTCCGGCCCGCGATGCTCATCATCTGCGATCGCGAGGCATACTACGACATGGCCAACCAGGACTTTCGCATCACCCTCGACAGGCGCGTGCGCTGCCGCTGGGAGGAGGTGACGCTTAAGGGCAGCAGCGAGGGACGTTCGCTTTTGGATGAGACCATGAGCCTGATGGAGCTCAAGTGCGCCGGCGCCCTTCCCCTCTGGATGGTCGGCTTTCTCGCCTCTGAGCACATCCACAGGGTCTCGTTCTCGAAGTACTGTAGCGCGTGGCTCCTTCAGCAGGCAATCGAGAGGCCCATCGTCTGGGATCCGACCAGGGTAGCCTCGTTTGCTCAGGTACCCCTGCGCTCGGGAGCCGGGCCGCCCGCCAGGTCCCACGGCGAGCACCATCCCGAACATCACTCGACGGCAACCGCCCGATCCTGGGCCAGTCTCACGAAGGGAGCCTCAAGATGTTCGACTCACTGTTCTTCAGCTCAACCACCACGACCACCGTCTCCTACACAGCCTTTCTCATCTCGGTCGTGAGTGCCATGGTCCTGGGCCTCGCGCTCTCATGGACCTACTGCTTCCGCAGCCGCTTCACCCGCAGCTTCGTCATCACGACGGCGACGCTGCCCGCCATTGTCGCCGTCGTGATCATGATGGTGAATGGTAACGTAGGCGCCGGCGTCGCCGTCGCGGGTGGTTTCAGCCTGGTGCGCTTCAGGAGCGTGCCGGGCAAGGCGCGTGACATCGCCTTCATCTTCCTGTCTATGTGCGTCGGTCTGGTGTGTGGCATGGGCTACGTTGCCCTTGCCGTTCTCGTCACCGTGCTCATTGGTGGCATGAACCTTGTCCTGCAGGTCACGGGCCTGGGACTTGCCCGCTCTGACACCGCACGCACGCTGCGCATCACCGTGCCAGAGGAGCTTGAGCGCTTCGACCTCCTTGATGACTGCATCGAGAGGTACACGACCCGCCACGAGCTGGCCTCGGTGAAGACGGCGGGCATGGGAAGCCTCTACAAGCTCACCTATGACATGGACCTCAAGTCGCTCGGATGCGAGCGCAAGATGATAGACGAGCTACGCTGCCGCAACGGCAACCTCGAGATAGCCATCACCCACCAGGAGGTGTCAAACGATGAGATTTAGCAAACAGAGAGCAAACGGCCTGTTCTACCGTACTGTCAGCTGTGGACTTGCCCTCTCACTGACGACGCTGCCGCTCATGGCCTGCTCGACGGGCTCGACCCTATCGGCCACGTCCACGCCAAGCGATGCGTCGACTGCCGCCGCCCCATCGGTCTCGACGAAGTACACTCAAACGATAGACGTCTCGAACGCCTTCAGCGACCGCGACCTCGATGGGAGCTACGACGAGTCCAAGGCGACAAGGATAGCCCTCTCGGACGGAGGCACGACCGTCACAGGCGACGGAGCGACCGTGAGCGGGAACACCGTCACCATCACGGCAGCTGGAACCTACCTCATATCCGGCACGCTGAGCGAGGGACAGATCAAGGTCGAGGCCAACGAGGCGGACAAGGTGCAGCTCGTGCTCAGTGGCGCAACTGTGACCAGCGCGAACTCAGCCGCTCTCCATGTGGCCAAGGCCGACAAGGTCTTTCTCACCCTAGCCGACGGCAGCGAGAACACGCTGGCGACCAGCGGCGCCTATGCAGCCGCAGATGACAGCGCGATCGACGGCGCCGTCTTCTCCAGATCCGACCTTACCGTGAACGGAGGTGGCTCACTTGCGGTCTCGAGCGCAGAGGGCAATGGCATCGTCTGCAAGGATGACGTGGTGCTGGCCTCGGGCAGCGCAACGGTCACCGCAGCAAAGCATGCCATCCAGGCAAACGACTCGGTACGCATCGCTGGGGGTAGCTATACCTTACGCGCAGGCACCGATGGCATCCACGCGAAAAACGACAAGAACTCGAAGCTCGGCTACATCTATGTCGCCGGTGGTAGCCTCGACATCACCGCAGAGAGTGACGGGTTCGACGCAAACTACGTGCTGCGTGTCGACGGCGGCACCATCACGGTCTCTGCGGGCGACGATGGCCTGCATGCCGAGAGTGACCTTAGCGTGAACGGCGGCGACATCACCGTCACCAAGAGCAACGAGGGCCTTGAGGGTGCGCGCGTCACCATTGCCGGAGGAACGCAGGACGTGGTGGCCAGCGACGATGGGGTGAACGCCTCAGGCGACCCCGATGACTCGGACAGCTCCTCCGACACGGGCGATGACTCCTCCAAGAACAAAGCCACCGGCTCCGACAGGCCGGGCACGTCAGGTGGCGGGCAGATGACGGGCGGGCAGGAACCCCCGGCCCAAGATCAGGGTGGCCGGGGCGACAGTACGCCACCCCAGGGTGGCCGGGGCGACAGTACGCCCCCACAAGGCAGACAGGGTGGCCAGGGCGACAGTGCGCCTCCACAAGAAGGTAAGGGCGGCATGGCGGCTGGCGCCGACGAGTCAGCCTACCTGCTCATAACCGGCGGAACCCTGACGGTCAAGGCAGATGGTGACGGCCTCGACTCCAACGGCGCACTTGAGGTGAGCGGCGGCGAGGTCTACGTAAATGGGCCCACGAGCGATGGCGACTCAGCAATCGACTATGGGGACGGCTCCACGGCTACCATCACGGGTGGCACAGTGGTGGCACTCGGCTCGACCGGCATGGCCGAGGGGTTTGGCAACTCATCCACGCAAGGCAGCATGCTCGTCTCCGCTAACGGAAATACCGGCGATACCGTCACCCTGAGCGACTCCTCGGGCAAGGTGCTCTGCAGCTACGTGGCGCAGAAGAGCTTTGCTTGCGTGCTGGTAAGCGCCCCTGGCGTCGAACAAGGAAAGTCGTACACACTTAAGGTCGGATCGAATTCGATTGACGTCACGCTTGACGGCATAACGTACAGCAACGTCTCCGGCGGCATGGGAAGGCCCGCTGGCCCATCCGCTGGCGGCAGCCCGACCGGTAGTGGCGGCGGCCCGTCCGGTGGCGGCGGTTCGACCAGCGGCGGCGGCCCGACCGCTCCAACGGGGACAACGAACCCGCCCGGAGGATCGCAGGGCAACAAGGGCGGAAACACCAAAGACGGGCCTAGGGGCACGGCACCCACTAGCAGGGGCTAGGCAGGATTAGGGGGCCTGCGAGCCCACCGTCTTACGCGCGGCGCCCGGCGACACCAAGTGGAGCGCAACCTCAAAACGTGCCACCAGGTGCCGCCAAATGTCACACGCTTCCCCGACACCACACATTTGCCGGTTCTTGTAACACCAAGTGGCATCGAGTGCGATGCTGCGGGCAGCTGTCGCAGTAGCAGCTGATGTCATGAGAGCTATCCTGCGGAGCTTCCCATGGCAAAGTTTGCGTCCGCAATCTTTGCCAGATCGTCGTCATGGGTCGCCAATGATGACGGTCGTCCCCTCGCTAGCACGCTGGCATATGAGGTCGATGACCATCTGGCGGTTGGCTTTGTCGAGCGAAGCCGTCGGCTCGTCGGCGTACAGTACGTCAGCATGCTTGAACATGGCGCGCGCAAAACCGATTGGCCCTAACAACGTTGTCTCTCACCACCAGACAACACCGACGCGAGCTCCCGCGCGCGCCCGTCAAGCCCAACTCTCTTGAGGTTTTTTCGACTTCGTTTATACGCCTGCTCTGCTCGTATCTGCTCAAGACGATTAAATCGGGCTTGATGAGCTGCCAGATCGCTTTTCCGCAGCTCGGAGTAGCTCTGCAGTTGGCTGCCCCAACTAAGAGGCTCCGTGAGTTCGTGTAGGTTGGTGGTTGCGTCACCGCCCCGGCGGCGTGGGCCTCAGGTCCGAGCACCCTGGCATCACGAGGTTCATGGGGCCGTCGATGTCGTGGAGCCCCTAGCCCCACCCGGTCGCGCGAGCGGGCATGGGTGGGGGACGCAGGAGTGTACACAGATTGGCTAAAATGACCTCTCGGCACAGTTTCGGGTCATTTGTGTACACTGTTGCGCCGTTGTGGACAGACGTGAGAACGCGGGAGTGTACACAAATCAGCGAAAACGGTCTCTCGGCGCCGTTTTGGGGCACTTGTGTACACTGTTGCGACGCGATTCACCGAGGCGTCAACCTACACTAACCCCCGAAGAGCCAAATTTTTTTCGCTCTTCGGGCTGACCCGAAAGAGCGCGTTTGTAAGGAGTCGGATCACCCATCGGATACGTATCGTGTGGCACAGCTTGATGGCCGACAGTTTGAACCGGGCAAATATGCTGGACATGTCGCCGCGCTAGGTTCCTCATGATTCTCGCCTGGAAGTCTAGCGCGCGCATGCGGAAGCGGTCAGGCCCGCATACGGACTCATCAAGAAGTGCAAGGCTACGCCACACAGGGTATGCGGCAAGGACGACAATATGAGATCAGGCGCAGTGAACCTCGAGGAGTGCACAGCACGCGCGCACCTCCTCATCGCGATGTGAGTGAATCACTCACTTCCTCATCGCGATGTGAGTGAATCACTCACATCGAGTCTACTTTCAGTAAGGCTCTGACCTGGAGTTTTACAAGTTCGACTCTCTCAACTTGTGTTGCCGAGTGCGAGAAAATCACTCACTTCGTGCTGACGATGTGAGTGAATCACTCACATCGTGCCTCCGCGCATCCTGTGCCGCGCCCCACGCCCGCATCCTGTGCAGCATCCCACCGCCGCGCATCCTGCCCACGCCCCGCCCGCACCACGCCCCACCGCCGCGCCACGCGCACACGCCCTGTCCTCGTCGCCCACGCCGCACACCGCCCACGCCCTGCCCGCATCGCACGCCGCCTACGCCGCACCCACCGCCCACGCCCCGCCCGCGCCGCACGCTCCGCCCGCATCACGCGTTGACATCAATGTCGTCCTGTGGTATGTATCAGTGATATATATCACTGATACATACGGAGGGATCGTGGGGCTCTCAGAAACACAACAGAAGATAGTCGAGGCCGGCAAGCGGGAGTTTCTCGCCAAGGGCTTCAAGAGCGCGTCGCTACGCGCCATCGTGCGCGAGGCAGGGTTCACCCAAGGGGCCTTCTATGGTTACTACCAGAGCAAGGCCGACCTGTTCGACGCCATAGTCTCTCCGGCGGCCGACGGCCTTTTGGACCAGTTTCGCAAGGCACAAGAGGCGCATTTCGACCTCATCCCAGAAGGCAGGGCGGCCTTTAGCCGACGGCTGTCGACCGAATACCTCGATGCGTTCTTGGATTTTGTCTACGACAACTTCGATGCCTTCAAGCTCGTGCTGTGCTGCTCCGAGGGGACGCGCTACGAGACCTACGTGCACGACCTCGTCGAGCTCGACGTCGAGCGGACGCAACGCTTCTATGAGGAGCTGCGCCAGGCGGGCAGACTCGAGGGCGAGGTGAGCATCGAGCTCCACCACATGATAACGAGCGCGTATTTCACGGCTGTCTTCGAGACCGTCGTCCACGACATGGAGCGGGATAAGGCGAAACGCTACGTTGCCGAGCTGGCGCAGTTCTTTAACAGCGGATGGGAGGGCCTGCTCAGATTTTCGTAACCCGCCGCGCCTTGGCTTCTCGTGATCCGCCGCATCTTGGCGTCGTCACGCTTTGACACGTCCCCGTATAGGCGGGCAAGTGGCCGCCCACAGAAGGAGGTTTTTGTGCCTGCAGCCCACAGCACCACCGTATCGAGACTGATGTCCTTTGCCCGCGAGGCCTACGGCGGCCTTACCGCCTCTGTGGTCTTTGCCGTCCTTGGCGCGGCCGCCGGTATCGTGCCCTATATCGCTGCGGCGCAGATACTGACGCTGGTCTGCGCCGGAATGTACGAGCTCGGCCCCATAGCCGCAGCGGCATCCGTCGCCCTTGTCGGCTACCTTGGCAGCGTATGGCTCGCGTCTGCCTCGACGATCATCTCGCATCGGTGCGCCTTCATTACCCTGAACAGCATCCGCAAAGCGCTTACCGACAAACTCTCACGCGTCCCCATGGGCACGGTGCTCGACCAGCCATCGGGCACGTTCAAAACGCTCATCGTCGATACGGTCGAGAAACTCGAGCTTCCCCTCGCCCATATGGTCCCCGAGCTGACGGCGAACACCCTCATCCCCGTCCTGATGCTTGCCTACCTCTTTGTCCTGGACTGGCGCCTGGCCCTGATATCGCTTATCACGATACCAGTCGGGATCTGCTGCTACATGGGCATGATGAAGGACTACGGGCCCCGCTACGCACGCGTGCTCGATGCGAGCAAGAACATGGACGCGGCCATCGTCGAGTACATTGGCGGCATCGAGGTCATCAAGGGGTTCAACCAGAGTACGGCATCATATGGGAGGTACGTGGACGCAGTCCGCGCAAACGAGGACGCAAAGGTCACGTGGTTCAGGCAGACCAACCCCTTCTATGTGGCCGGTGTCACCATCATGCCGTCATGCCTGATAGGCGTCCTGCCGCTGGGCAGCCTCCTCTACCTGAGCGGCGATATCTCCGCCTCTGCACTCATCACCTGCATCATCCTCGCACTCGGGCTGGTGAAGCCGCTCATGCAGGCGCTAAGATACACCGACAGCCTGGCGATGGTGGACTCAACGGTGGCCGAGGTATCGACCCTGCTCGATGCGCCCGAGATGAAGCGCCCCTCGACGCCCGTCGAGATTCCCGACTACCGCATAACGTTCGACAAGGTGAGCTTCGGATACGGGAAGGAGGAGGTGCTCCACGGCATATCGCTTGCGATCGAACCGCACGCCATGACCGCCCTCGTCGGCCCCTCGGGGTCAGGAAAGTCCACCGTCGCGCGCCTCATCGCCTCGTTCTGGGAGGCGGATGGCGGCTCGGTGGGCATTGGCGGCATCGATGTCAAAGATATACCGCTTGAGCAGGTCATGCGATCGATCTCCTATGTGACTCAGGACAACTACCTGTTTGACCTGACAGTCCGCGAGAACATCCGCATGGGCAAACCCGATGCGTCCGATGCGGAGGTCGAGGAAGCCGCGCAACGCGCAAGCTGCCATGAGTTCATATGCGCCCTGCCGGCAGGCTACGACACCTGCGTCGGTAGCGCGGGGGCGAGGCTCTCGGGCGGCGAGCGCCAGCGCATCGCCATAGCACGGGCAGTGCTGAAGAATGCGCCCATCGTCATTCTCGACGAAGCGACCGCCTTCACCGATCCCGAGAACGAGGCGGCCATACAGGCGTCCATCAGCGGGCTTGTGACGGGAAAAACGCTCATCATCATCGCCCACCATCTTTCGACCATCGTGGGAGCGGACAAGATAGTGGTCATGGACCACGGCAGGATATCTGCCGAGGGCACCCATCACGGGCTGCTTGAAAGCAGCCCGCTGTACCGCAGTCTCTGGAACGCCCAGCAGGAGGCCACGCACGCAGGAGGTGATACGGCATGATCAAGCTGTTCGGGCGCTTGCTTGCCTTTGCGGGAGAGCAGAGGCGATCGCTCATCCTCTCGTTCGTCTTCACCGTCTTCACCGCGATGTTCGAGACGCTACCTCTGATGGCCATTCTCGTCGTGCTGATCGAGGTGCTCGATGGCCTGGCCGGGCGTCCCATCTTTGCGACGACTGCCTGGGTCTCTCTGTCTATCATGGTCGTCAGCCTTACGGGACAGATCGTGCTCACCAACTGCTCCTCTCTGCGCCGTACCATCGGCAGCTTTGATATGTGCTCACAGAAACGCCTTGAGATAGGCGAGAGGCTCAAGCGCACGTACATGGGCTTCTTCGATGAGCGCGAGGTTGGCGCCATCGCGGCCGCCGCAACCACGACGCTCGAGGATATCGAGACTAAGGCGGTGAGTGTCCTCGAGATCGTGGCGGGCGGTTTCATACAGGCCGTCGTCATCACCGCCTGGCTTCTCGCCTACGAGTGGCGTCTGGGGCTTGTCTCGATTGTTGGCCTTATCTGCGCGTTGCTTCTCTACTCGCTGAGTCAGAAGGTCGGCGACAGCTATTCCCCGCGCAGGCAGGCGGCCCAGGCAAACCTGGTTTCCGCCGTGCTTGAGCACGTTCAGGGCATGGCGGTGGTCAAGGCCTTCGGCCTGGGGACAAGAACCGCGCGCAAGGTCGACGCTGCCATCGACGAGAGCACGGCGGCAAACGTCTCGCTCGAGCGCGCCTTCACCAGCGTAGCTGCAGCCTACCAGAGCGTGTTCAAGCTCGTGCGCGCGGCATTTCTTGTGATCGCCCCCTACCTGCTGCTCATCGGTGACATCGCTCCCGAGAAGAGCCTGATGCTTTTGGTCGCCAGCTTCATGGTCTACTCGGCAGTGGAGGTCGCCGGCAGCGTAACTTCGATCGCACGGGCCATCGACGCCTCGCTCGATCGCGTGGACGAGGTCATGGACATGCCCCGTATCGACGAGGATAGCACCGACATCAAGCTTGATCGGTTCGACATCGAGCTTGTTGGGGTCTCGTTTTCCTATGGGGACGGCGCCGTCGTCATCGACGACGTAAGCCTTGCCGTTCCGGAGAAAACGACCTGCGCAATCGTAGGCCCGTCAGGCTCGGGAAAGACCACGCTCTGCAACCTGATAGCCCGATTCTGGGATGTGCGCGAAGGGAGGATCGCGGTCGGCGGGGTGGACGTTCGCGACATCACCTGTGACAGCCTGCTTACAAACTTCTCGATCGTCTTTCAGAACGTCTACCTGTTCAACGATACCATCGAGAACAACATTCGCATCGGCCGCCGTGACGCCACGGACGAGGATGTGCGCGAGGCGGCCCGCAGAGCCTGCTGCCACGAGTTCATCAGCGCGCTTCCCGACGGCTATCAGACGATGGTGGGCGAGGGAGGCTCGTCGCTTTCTGGCGGAGAGAGGCAGCGCATATCGATCGCCCGCGCCCTTCTGAAGGATGCTCCCATCGTCATCCTCGATGAGGCTACGGCAAGCGTGGACCCCGAGAACGAACGCGAGCTACAGAAGGCCATAGCCGAGCTCACGCGCGGCAAGACGCTGCTGATGATAGCCCATCACCTGGCGACGGTGCGAGATGCCGACCAGATTGTCGTGCTCGACAAGGGACGCATCGTCCAGCGCGGCACCCACGCCGAACTTATGGGGCAGGGAGGCCTGTACCGGCAGCTGGTGAGCATACGGCAGCAGGCGTCGGGATGGGCCATTCGCAGGGAGGCAGCCGGTTAGGGGGCAAGCAGGCTGCGATCGGGGGCACGCGGTCGGAAGGCATCCGGGCCGCGGCAAAAAGGGCAGCCAAGACACGGCCGTCGTATACCAAGACAAGGAGGATAACGTGCGTAAGCAAAGCAGCAGATGGACGGTGAGAGACGTCATCACAACGGTGCTCTTGAGCGTGGTGATGATCGTCATACAGGCCGCGCTCAACGTCATCTTCATGTTCAACAACTTCGCAAGCATGGTGCTTTCCACCGGCGTTATCGTCCTGGTCCTCGGGCCTGTGTACACCCTGCTTGTCACACGCGTCGCCAAGCGTGGGACGTCGCTTGCGTACCTGACCATGGTGGGGATGGCCTACCTTGCCTCGGGCAACTGGTACCTCTTGCCCTGGTACGTCCTTGTCGGCCTGATCTGCGAGACTATCCTCTGGAAGGGCGGATCGTGCCAGGATCCCAGGAAGGTCATCGCTGCTTGTACGGTAAGCGGCTTTCTCCACCAGGGCACCAACCTGCTGCCCATCGTGCTCTTCTGGGACACCTACTACGCGTTCTCGACCTCGGCAGGCCAAGACCCTGCCTATGTGAAGGACTACCTGCTCTACTACACCAACCCGGCGTGGCTGGCCTTTATCCTTGCTTTCACGCTAGCATGCGCGTTAACCGGTGGCGTGATTGGCAGCAGGCTGATACAAAAGCACTTCCAGAAGGCAGGAGTCCTGTAGTGTCCGATTGTCTCGCAGCATCCGGCGCGGAGCACGACACCGCATCCGAGAGCTCCACGTCGTGTGACCGCACACTTGCGGTGCCGGTGAAGCTCGTCGCCTTTGCCTGCATGCTCCTGTGCATCTTTTTGACTGACCGTCCGTTGTGGCTGTGGCTCCCCTCGCTTGTGGGCCTCTGTCACCTCGCCTTTCAGGGGCGATGGAGGCTGGTCGCATCGTTTACCAGCTTCTATCTGGTGCTCGCGGCACTCCTGTGGGCAATCGTTGCCCAGGGACTGCGAATGGTGCTGTTCTCGGAGTTTACGGTCCTGCTCTTCTGGATCCTCTTTCCGGCCATGATCGTCTCGTGGGACCTTATGACCACGCCTCCTGGCCTGCTTGCCGAATTCATGTCACGTCTGCACGCCCCGACCTCCTGGATACTTGGGATGCTGGTGGTGTTTCGGTTCTTTCCAACCATGGGCTCTGAGCTTGCCAGCATCGTACAATCCATGCGTAACAGGGCCCTGCTCTCGCCGCTGCAGATCGTTCGCCATCCGGCCCTCAGCTGCGAATACGTGCTCGTACCGCTTCTGTTGCGCTGCTTGCAGATAGCCGACCAACTGACCGTCTCGGCGATCGCGCGCTGCGCCGAGCAGCCAGGCGTGCGGGGCAGCTATCACAGCCGTCCGCTTCGTCTGGGTGACTGGGTCTGGATGGCCGTCTGGATCGTGACGGCTACCGTGTTTCTGACGCTGGGAGGCTCGAAGCTGTGATCAGGTTCGAGGGGGTCTCCTTCCGCTACCAAGGGAGCGACAATGGCATCTTTGACATCGACCTCACCGTCACCGCCGGTGAGTGTTTGGTGTTGTGCGGCACCTCCGGCTGCGGGAAGACGACGGTAACCCGCATGGTGAGTGCGCTGATACCCTCCTTCTACCACGGAAAGAAGGAGGGGCGTGTCCTGGTGAGGGGCAGCGATGTGGAAGGCCTCAGGAGCTGGGAGGTCGGGAGTCTGGTGGGAAGCGTGTTCCAAGATCCCAAAAGCCAGTTCTTCTCTGCGGAGCTTACCGGAGAAGTGGCGTTCGCCTGCGAGAACCGGGGCATGGACCGCATGGAAATCAGACGGCGCACTGATGGCGCCTTGGCCATGATGGGCCTGGAGGCGCTGCGGAGCCGAGCGGTCGACACGCTTTCCAGCGGCGAACAGCAGCGTGTGGCGATAGCCTCGGTATACGCGCTCACACCGACGGTCCTCGTCCTCGATGAGCCGACTGCCAACATGGATGCCACGGGCATGGCGCAGCTGCAACAGACCGTACTGGAGCTCAAGCGGAGAGGGCTCACCCTGTTGGTCGCCGAGCATCGCATAGCCTGGCTCGACGGCATTGCTGACCGCTACCTGTACCTGCGGGCAGGACGCATATGCCGGCAGTTTTTGCCTTCGGAGATGCGGGTGCTTCCCGATGTCGAACGGCGTCGCATGGGTCTGCGCTCGGCGATTCCGGTACCGCTGCCTCATCTTCCTGCTCCACATGGCGCTCGTTTGGCCATCCAGTGCAGGGGGCTTGCCTGCCGGCGGGGCAAAACGCAGGTATGGTGTGGCCTGGACCTCTCGTTCTTTACGCATCGGGTGACGGCGATCATGGGGCCCAACGGCGTCGGTAAGACCACGCTCGGACTTGTGCTCAGCGGACTTTTGCAGCAAAGGGAGGGTGAGGTGATCGTCAGCGGAAGGCGTCTGCGCCCCGCGCGGCGCAGACGGGAGCTGTGGTTCTGCGCCAACAACACTGGGGCCCAGTTCTTCACCAACTCCGTGTCCGACGAGCTTCTTATGAGCATGCGGGGACGTAGCGAGAAGGGCATCGGGCGGGCACGCGACATCCTCAGGCGAATGGGGCTCTACCAATACCGCGATGCGCACCCGGCCTGCCTGTCGGGAGGTCAGCGCCAGCGTCTGGCAATTGCCTGCGCGCTTCTCTCCGATCGCAATATCCTTGTCCTCGACGAGCCGACAAGCGGCCTGGATGCCGCAAACATGCGAATCATCGCTACCGAGCTCAAAACGGCTGCCGCAGGAGGGCGATGCGTGCTGGTCATCACACATGACACGGAACTCGTCGCCGAGTGCTGCGACAGCGCGGTCTCACTCGGCTGAGGTCGTCCGCACCTTGAGAGTCATCGATCAGACAGGTCGCGATTGACTCGGTGACCTTCCGCGCCAGCGCCTTCTCCCCACTGCTTGTGCATACATTTCTATGTAAACATTCATATAAGTCATTTGATACATTGAAATAGTAGTAGATAGTGTCTCGCTGCTCTCATCACGTGACGAGGCCCACAAGCCACCGAAGGCCTCGCAGCCTTCGGGTTCGTTTGCATCCCCTACGCAGCTAAGGCGGGACAGACATGCCACGCCAGCCAATGACACGTTGATGTATCCTGTCTATCCCCAACCAAAACGATGTCCCCTCAACAAAGAGGATTTCTATGACCAAGCGGTTCGTCTCCGAGACAACTGACTGCGACTTCAAGGCTCATGTCGAGCACTCAAGACCCAAGAGTTGGCTGAAGAGCGTGAGCGCCTTTGCAAACACAATTGGGGGCACGGTCGTGTTTGGCATCGATGACTCCACACACGAGGCGATCGGCATCGACAATCCCCAGGCAGAGATAGAGTTTATCTCGCGCATGATCCACGACCGCATAGATCCCATCCCGCACTTTGAGATAGCGCTATCAGGCGAGCGGGCAGGGGCGGTAATCGAGCTGCGCGTACCTGCGGGCACCCACCCACCCCACTACTACCGAGCTGATGGCAGACGCGAGGCCTACGTGCGCAACGGCGACAGAAGCGAGCTCATCTCGTCTGAGCACCTCAATGAGCTCATCCTCAGGGGAACGAACCAAACCTGGGATAGCCTCGTCTCAGGGATTTCGATGGATCGCGCCAGCTTCACGGTCCTGAGGGCAGGCTACGCTCTCAGGACCGGACATGACATAGATGACGCGGACCTCATCTCGTTTGGCCTCGTAACAGATGACGGAGGCTACCTTACGAATGCCGGTGCGCTCCTCGCCGACGAGCCGCTGATACGGCACTCCCGACTCTTCTGCACAAGGTGGACGGGCACACGCAAGGAAGACCCAACCGATGATGGCGAATTCTCTGGTAGCCTGCTCACCCTGCTGCGAGAGGGCGAGGCATTCGTGAAGCGACACAACATCCTCTCATGGAAGAAGACCCCCAACAGCCGCATAAACCTACGCTGCTATAGCGAGCGCGCCATCACCGAGGCGCTCGTGAACGCGCTTGTCCATCGCTCCTACCTTGACCTCGGCAGCGAGGTCCATATCGACATGTACGACGATCGCGTTGACATTATCTCGCCAGGCTCCATGATGAAGGGGCCGCTGCCCAAGGATGTCATGTCCACGCATGTGGAAAGCCATCGCCGCAACCCCATAGTGTGCGACATCTTCAGCCGCATGAACCTCATGGAGCGTCGTGGAACGGGACTTCGCGAGATATGTAGCGCGACGGCTGCCGAGGACGGCTATAGATCCGAGTTCAAGCCCTTGTTTGAGAACGGACCACACGACTTCTACGTTACGCTGTGGAACATGAAGTTTGAGAGAACCCCCCAAGTCGCCCCCCAAGTCGCCCCCCAAGTCGCCCCCCAAGTCGCCCCCCAAGTCGAAAGGCTTCTGCGGGTCATGGGAAATGAGACCCTATCGCTGTCTGACATCATGGGACGCATGGGCCTATCTGACAAAAAGAACTTTAGGGAGAGCTACCTCGTGCCCGCGCTCAGGTCTGCGGTCATAGAGATGACGATTCCCGACAAACCCAACAGCAGCTTACAAAAGTATCGACGCACACACGAAGCGTAGCGACAGGGAAAGGCTTGCCGAAGCAGCCCAACGGGAGATGGATGCCCCCCTCACCCGCGATAGAGTCGATTCCACGGCATGAAAAGCGAATTTGTAGTTACTCTCCAAATTTTACATTACCCACCAAAGCCTGTAGAGTACCTCCCATAGGAGAAGGGAGGTATCCTCATGTACATCAATCGAGAGATCGAAGCTGCGCTACGCACTCATCTAGCGCAGTTCAAGTGCGTGCTCGTCACAGGAGCGAGACAGACCGGAAAGACCACGTTGCTCAAGCACATCCTTGGCAGTACCTATGATTACGTCACGCTCGATGACATAAACGAACTCGACAACGCGATCGACGATCCTGGCACGTTTCTCAGCTCCTCCTCGACGCCCATCATCATAGACGAGGTTCAGCTTGCCCCGAGCCTCTTTCGCCAGGTAAAGCTCGTGGTCGATGCCAAAGACGCGTATGGCTCTGTCGTGCTCACGGGCTCACAGACCTATGGCCTCATGCAGGGGGTGAGCGAGTCGCTTGCTGGTCGTGTCGGAATACTCGAGCTCGGATCACTGTCCCTGAGAGAAATATCGGGCAACACGAAAGGGACGCCCTTTACCTCCCAATGCCTGCCGCGCAAGGAAACGCCGAGATCACCCAAAGGCTTCAATCTCTGGGCCCATATCCAGCGCGGCTCTATGCCACGACTTCAGGACGCTGAGATGGACTGGTACTCCTTCTACAACAGTTACATCCAGACCTACTTGGAGCGCGACGTGCGGCAGGCAATCAACCTAAGGGACCGGCGCAAGTTCTACAATTTCATGGTTGCGGCCGCCGCCCGAACGGGGCAGCTACTCAACGCGAGCGACATGGCTAATGACGTCGGCGTCAGCGTGAAGACCATCCAAGGCTGGATCTTGGTCCTCGAGGCCAGCGGTATCATTCGTATTCTGCAGCCGTTTTGGGCAAACACCACAAGGCGCCTGACCAAGACGCCAAAGCTGTACTTCATGGATACGGGTCTCGCGTGTCATCTTGCGGGATGGAATACGCCAGAGCAGCTCAAGCGCGGAGCTATGGCAGGTCACATGTTCGAGACCTTCGTCGTCTCTGAGGTCCTCAAGAGCCATATGAATGCCGGGCGCGACCCGCGAAACATCTCCTTCTATCGTGATTCGCAGAAGAGGGAGATCGACCTGCTGATCCAGGACGGGAAGGTCATGCACCCCGTCGAGATTAAGGCGAGGGCCAATGTGCGTGCCGAGGCAGTCAGAAACTTTGAGGTACTTAGCAGCTTCACTGATTACGAGGTCGGTTTTGGCAATGTCATATGTCAGACGGAGACGCCATACATGGTCAGCAGGGATGTCCAAGCCATCCCCGTCTGGACGATATAGGTCAATCTGGCACTATCTGCAAGATCCAAGTCACCAAAGGGGGCGGCTCATACTATACGTGTGCTGGTAGGGTCAACCAATACGAGCCCATGCCGCTGCATACCGGAAGTGAGTGAATCACTCACTTCGCGATTACGATGTGAGTGATTTTTCTCGCGAAAATGACTTGATATGACTTGACAAAAGAAGCTGAAATTACGTATGCGCAGGTAGATCGATTATTGAAGGAAAGCTCGAAGTGAGTGAATCACTCACTTCGCAACGGCAGCGTCCTCGACGGGCACCCAAGGCAAGCAGATAGAAATGAGCCGGATAGACGCATGCTACGCACATCTGGTCTTCTCTTCGTGTGCTGTGGGTGCCCTGCTGAAGCAGGACTCCATCGGTGCCGTAGGCATCCCATGGAGGTTGAGATACTCGTGTCACCCAACGCAACTCGCTCGCAACAGTGTACACAAATGCCCCAAACCAACGTCGAGAGGTCATTTTCGCCGATTTGTGTACACTCCTACTGCGTCTTTCCGTGCGGTCGGGCCCACCGACCGAGACCTGCGGGCCCTGGCACAGCCCCCCGCAGCCTGGCGGGGGGTTGTCCGAGCGCGTTTGCCCAGTTGGGCCACTTTTCATAGTGCCCCGCAGGCTGGCGGGAGGTTGCGCCCCACGCCTCCCGGGCGGCGACGTGACGAAAAAGCGCAGTCTGCGCGATGTGGGAGCCGCAGACTGCGCCTTTCCGTGAGGCGTCGGGCCAGGTTGCGCCCCTCCGCAAGGCCGCACGGCCCTCCTCCGCAGCCCCGACACCGTCCCCCGCAGGTCGGGCCTAGCGACCGTCGCGCGCCCGCCGCCGCCCGCGACGTCGCGGCTGACGCGCGTCCCCGCCCCTGTGAGTGATGGCCTCATGTCGCATGGCGCCAGAGACGGTCGTCGCGCGCGGGCGGCGGCCCATGGTTCTTCGCAGCTGGGCGCGGGCCCTCGGGGCAGGCGGCGGCTTGGGTCTGCGTCCAGTGGGCTAAGGGAGTGCCGGGAGGCCAGGTTTATGAGGTCGGCCCGAAGGATGCGATACACATCGCTCCTACGATACGTTTCAGAGATGTGAGGCTATCCAGAGACGAATCACTGGGATTTCACGCG